>CAZOOT010000217.1:0-3270 GCA_964581455.1 uncultured Chitinophaga sp.
GGTCATTTTGCACCTATCGACAGTATGACAGAGGAGCAATGGAAAGAAACCATTGATACCAATCTTACAGGAGTGTTTAATAGTGTGAAAGCATCTGTTGAATCATTAAAACAATCCAAAGGCTATATCATTACTATTGCCAGCCTTGCTGGTACTAACTTTTTTGAAAATGGAGCTGCCTATAATGCCAGTAAGTTCGGTCTGGTAGGTTTTACACAAGCTGTGATGCTTGATTTGCGCAAATATGGTGTAAAGGTTTCCACCATTATGCCCGGCTCTGTCACTTCTTATTTTAATAATCATGTGCCGGAGGAAGCGGATGCCTGGAAAATACAACCGGAAGATATAGGTCAAATGGTAGTGGATCTTTTGCAAATGAACCCAAGAACATTGCCAAGTAAGATAGAAGTGAGGCCGGCAATGGTAGCTAAAAAATAAAGAACAAATGATTATTTTATAAAACACTGATAATACTGGCACAGCCTCAAAAATTATTCATTTACTGGCATTCTTTATATACTTTTTGTAGATATTTTCTGAATACTTTTGCTTTGTGCATTGCATTGATATAGTCATTTTCACGGCCTGCGGCCTTAAGGTTAAAAAGCAGAGTCAGCTCTTTTTGTAAAAGACGGTTGTTTTGCAATTCATTTTCTTTATATAATAGGAGCAAGGCCCAGTTTTTTAAAATATAATTCATCGAAGATTCATTTGCATTTTTTATTCCAAGTATTGTTGCAAGCTTCTCAACTTTTCCTTTTTCTGCCAGCATCCTGTTATTTTTATAGTGCTTTTTAAGAATAGCTGCATACATATCACTTAAATCTACGGCATCAAAAGGCAAAGCATTTTTATCGAGATATAATTCCATCCGGCTATCGGCCAATTTTTTCAAAACAGTAATTGGGCTTCGGTAGCCGTGTATTTTTTTGATCTTTATTTCCTCGGCCGCAGCCAATTCCTTTTGTATTTTTTCAATCGGTCGGAACCCTGCATGATGATACACCCAAAATGCACCTGAAACTACACCATCATCATTTTCTTTTCCTATCTGATAGGCATCAACCGTAAATCGTTTTAATCCAAATATTTTTGCATGTGTCTGTAGAACTAATTGAAAAACATATTGCGACTCTCCGCCACGATAATATGGATAGACATTAAGGCCGATACGACTGCTGTCAAACATAATCCAGGAGCCAGCATAAGCAACCGGTAATCCGTTTTTGAAAACGGTATAACCAAGGTAACAATCGTTTGGTACTTGCCGCTGAGGAGTCATATTCATCAAGGCAATACTATATCCTCTTTGTAAATGATAATAGGCAACCCCATCCGGATAAGTAAAACTGATCGGATCTATTTCCCTTAACTGACGGATAAGAATCATTCGGCTAGCATCAATGATTTGCTCAGCTGCCGCTGCTGACAGTTTCACTTTTTTTGGTTTGAACTCAACTTGTTTAGGAAGTTTTCTGATAATAGCCCGGTGAAAATAAGGTTGAACTAAATCGCCTGTAAGAGAACTGTGGGGCGAAAAATCGATTTCTGTATTAATACCAATTGTATTCCAGAGTTCATCTTTTACTTCCGGTCTTAGAGGGCAGTTTTCAAATATATTAATGAAGCCATCCAGCAGATCTTCTCCTTCCTGTAATGACTTTTCTATCCATGCTTTCCAGGCCACTTTTGCCTCCTGCATTTTTTCTGTTTCCACTTTTTGCATTACTACTGTCAATATAGATCGTATCTGTTCATCTGCGGCTTCGAAGGAAACAAGCCGTATATCCGCAGGGTGTTTTATCCGCAGCCATTTTACGATTTCAAAACTGAAGGCAGCACATAATGAAGACCGGGTAATACCGGAATTGTATAAACTGTATTGTAGTTTTTCAGAAGAGGCAACATGTTTTTCCAGTTTTTGCAAGGAACTCTCTGCCAAAGCGTAAATAGTTTTATTATCGGGATAGGCTGTAATAAACAAAATGGTATCATAAAATAGTTGCAACGCTTTTTTTCCATGTACTGAACTGATATTGATAGTTTGCAATAAATAACTTTTCCGATCTGTCTCAGTTTTTCCGTATTTATTCCGGATTAAATAAAGTTCATCAATAAGAGATACTGATCTTGTCATTTTAATGAGTAAGTGTTTATGATTAAGGAAGTTAAACTATTTACAGTTGTGCAGTATAAATAAAAACAACGGTGTTTTTAAAAGAATACCGTTACTAAAATAAATTATTTAACTGACGGGAAATAATAATCTTTAATTTTAGTGATGCAAAAAATTATTTTACTCCTTACTCTTGCATGTACTACTCAAGCTGTATCGGCGCAATTGGCAGACAGCAATTTTATCATTCTTCGGAATCAGCAAATAGATACGTATGTGGTGGAACATAATACCACTGCGTTAGATAGTTTATATGCAGATGATTTTGTTTTCAGCCATGGTTCTGGCCGGGTAGAAGGGAAACAGGGTTGGTTTACTTCAGTTGCTAAAGGAAATTTTCTATCAAGACTTCATGATTCTGTTACGGTAGAGTTTCATCCGCAGCTTGTAATTGTAAAGGGAAAGCTTACTGTGCAGAAGAAAAACAAAGAGAAGACAGACCGCTATCATCTTCACTATGTAAGAGTGTATGCTCTACGAAAAAATTCATGGCAAATGATCTCCCATATTACAACCAGGGAGTATCATGAACTTTAAAAACTGTCAAGTATGCCTTTGAGAAATAGGTGAAAGTTAATTCAAGTGGCTTTGATCTTTTTTAGCAGGCGGTACAACTAAAAAATCCGGCTTATCATTTTTTTCTTCTATTAATTCCCGGTGTTTTGCTTTAAGGTTACGTTTAAACTGACCCAGGTAACCGGGCTTTGAAATTCTTTCAATATCAAGATTGATGGCTTCAATTAAATCGTTTCCGATATACATCATTAATTTCATACAGATAGTGGATTAGTAATACACAAAGCAACTACTAATTGTTTGCTTCTACAATCCTACTAATACTCTTTTTTGAAAGTAATACTACGAACAAAACGTATTCGCAGTTCTTCTTCTTTCGATCGGATTGTTTCCAATACGAAAAATTATATGCCTGTATTTTTTACTAACTTTCTGCCAATAAAGCCTCAATATGAAAAGATATTTGACCATCGCAACAATAATATCAATGATTATAAGTTGCAACCCGGGTACTACAAAAGATAATCCTGATGTAGACCATCCGGGACAAGACACCCTGAAGCACCCCAAGCAATCAA
>CAZOOT010000218.1:0-3267 GCA_964581455.1 uncultured Chitinophaga sp.
CGCTGACATTGTAAAAATTGGCTGATACTTTAAAAACAGGATTGAATAAATTCTGCTGTTTTCCGATGAAGAAAATCACAATCACAAAAATTGCTATTCCTCCAACTATAAACATTCCTAATCGTGCTTTAAAGCCTTGTGTATGCTTATCCATTTTCTTATATTTTAGTTTTGAACATCATTGCTTTGCATTTTTGAAAAAGGATCTGATGAGCTCATCGGTTGTCTTCTCAAATTCGTCAATATCACCCTCCATATACACTTCTCCATCCTGAAGCATGATTACACGGTCGGAAGTTGCCCGGGCACATTCAATATCGTGCGTGATGATGATGGAGGAAGTTTTATACTTTTTCTGAACTTCGTTGATGAGCGCACTGATTTCGTCGGATGTTACGGGATCGAGCCCGGTGGTAGGTTCATCATACAGCATGATCATGGGATCGACAACTATGGTGCGTGCCAGGCTTGCCCGTTTACGCATCCCGCCCGAGAGTTCCGACGGCATTTTATTTAGAGTGTCTGATAATCCCACATTTTCCAATGCTTCTTCCACTTTTTCGTTTATCTCCTTCTGCGACAGATTCTTTTTAATCCTGCGCAATGGAAATTCCAGGTTTTCCTTTATGGTCATGGAATCGTACAATGCTCCGCTCTGAAAAAGAAAGCCAATTTTCTTCCTCATTTCAGACAGTTCTGTCCTGTTCATTTTAGTTACATTTTCACCAAATACGGTAATCATTCCCTCGTCAGGTTCCAGCAAACTGACAATACATTTAATCAGTACCGATTTTCCTGATCCGGACTTGCCAAGTACCACCAGGTTTTCACCATCATAAAGCTTCAGCGACAAATTCTTTAAAACCTCTAAATCGGCAAAGCTTTTCCTGAGGTTATCAATTTCAATAACCACGGGGTGTGACTTCTTATTTTCCGGTGTAACGTTTAATGTACTGGCCATATTTATCCTGTTAATAATCTTAAGAAAGCATATCGGTTATTTGCACGGCAATAAGATCTATTATTATCACCAGCAGCGATGAGAGCACCACAGCCGAATTGGCCGCTTTGCCCACACTTTCGGTTCCTTTTCCGGCGGTATAGCCTTTGTAGCAACCTACAAACCCAATAGCTGCGCCAAAAAAGAATGTTTTAATTACGGCAGGTATAAAATCCATAAAATCGATAGCGCTGAATGCCTGGGAGAAGAATAGCACAAATGTCACATCGCCTTTTATATTGGCTCCTGCCCAGCTTCCCAATATCCCGAGCGCATCGGCATACAATACCAGTATGGGTATCATCAGCGTGGCTGCCAGTACCCTGGTAACCACCAAAAAGCGTATCGGGTTGGTTGACGAGACCTCCATGGCATCGATCTGTTCTGTAACCTTCATGGAGCCTAACTCTGCCCCCATGCCGGATCCTATTTTGCCTGCACAAATTAATGCAGTAATAACAGGTCCCATTTCCCTGATAATGGATAATGCCACCATACCCGGAAGCATGGATACAGCGCCAAAATCGACCAATGCCGGCCGCGACTGAATGGTAAGTACCAACCCGATAATAATCCCTGTCACAGAAATAAGCGGCAAGGTTTTGTAACCAATCTGATAACACTGTCTCAGGAATTCCCTGAATTCAAAATCGCGCGAAAATGCCTCCCGCGTTGTTTGCCAAAGAAATAGAAAATAACCAGCTACCTCAGAAAAAAAAAGGGTTGCCTTGTGAGTTCCCTCTATTGTTTTCTCACTGATCTTTATCGCTTGCCTCTTTACATCCTGAAGTTTTGGGATATTTCTGATAATTGGAGCTATGATTTTCACCATACATATAGGTTCAAATATTACAGAGTGCAAATATTCTGTTTCATTTCATCTGTGGTTTTTTCCGTTTCTTCCGGAGCTTTCCAGGCATTCATCTTTCTAACCTTTGGCATACATCAGTTGTTGGTTAATGCCGTAAATTTTTGTTCGTGCTTTCCTTTCTGCTCATTCCAGCTCCTGATTTAGTTTTAGGCATCTCTTTTAAATTTTATGAAATCCGCAACTCCTGGTTCAATTTTGACAGAAAGTTCCACGCAACAAAGATGAAAAGCTTTGTGCCAAAAAATGTTACACATTTTCAGGTATGAATTACATAATTCACACATTGTGTGATATGACTCATGATAATCAAAAAAAAAGTGGACACTCTGCCCACTTTTTTTTGTATTCAGAATTTTTTAATTTCAATTGACATTAACTACATCTTTGAAGGAATTCCCGAGTGCATCCATATCGCGGTTAAATTCGCGCTTAAATGTTTCCCAATCACTCTTGTTGTTTTCGTAAACGGTCATTCTGTTTCGCATACCCCTGTTTTTTTCTTCAAGAGTTTCAATTCTCTGGGCATACACAGGATCAAGTGTCGTACCCGGTCTATTCAACTGTACTCTCAGCTCAGCAATTCTGGCTTCATTTTCTTTAAATTTTAGATCTGACTCATTTTTGAATATTCTCCATTCTTCGGCAGTTGCTGTTTTCAGAGCGACTCTATTGGCATCCACTTTGGCATCCCTCAAATCTTCTCTGGCATCTTCGACTTTTGCCCTGGCTGCTTCCTCTTTCTGAGCCTGCGACATACAGCCGGTGAACATTCCACCTGCAATAATTGCAACAGCCAAAGTCCTGGTAATAATTGCTTTTCTCGTTTTCATATTTTTCAATTTCTATTCCCGCATTTGACGGGCCAGGTGTGAATAAATTTTCACACACAAAGGTCAGTGTCTTTTCAGTCAATTTCGTTACACATTTACAGATGTGAATTACATGATTCACATAAATTGATGTAATTTAAAAGATATACACTAAATTTACTGATTCTCACTTAGTAAAAATTGTAATATGCGAATGAACGTTACAAGAAAAGACATTAAATTTCTACCCGATTCCAGCAGGGTAATAGCCCGATTCCTTTATACTTCAGATGATAGAAGCAGGAACATCATAAGGAAAGTGCTGGAAATGCCCGATATCGAAGTAAACAATACATTAAGCCAGGCTTTAAGGGATTATTCCAAGCGGCACAGGAATATTTCGGTAATATTTCAAAAAAATTTTAATAAACTATCGAAATTATTTGTAGACCTGAACATTAACCAGAATAGGGTTAGTACAGCCCGAAAGGCTCTGATCGGATCCTATTTCACTATGGAATACTCTATTGAATCTGCTGCTCTTTTTAACCCCTCCATTGTTGAAGATCCCTATCAGTCGAGATTAG
>CAZOOT010000219.1:0-3252 GCA_964581455.1 uncultured Chitinophaga sp.
GACAATCGGGCGATACCTGGTTGCAAACCACCGCTACCGACAACTGGGCACTTGCCGAGCAAAATTCACGTGGCAGAGAAAGTCTGAATTTGCCCGAAGACACTTCAGAGCCGATGGATTACAGAGAGCAGTCTTAGTTTTTTTCAATATCAGATTCTTTTTGATTTTTGTTCATTAGAATAAAAACGATAACTCATGCGATTGGGAATTTACACAAACAGTTGTCTGAATCGCGGATTGCCGATGATGAACAGATTTCGCTGATTATTTTTAGTGTTTGTTGCAGTATGAAAATCTGTGTAATCCGTTTCGTCTGTGATTCAGACACTACATGCTGTTCGAAGTTTGCAATTTCGAGTCCCCTGGCGGGCGACTCGGAACGCTTAAGAAAAGGCAGGTCTCTGAAACTATCCTAAGTATATTGTCAATACTTCATTATCCGTTTATAAGCAGTGTCCGAATCAGAAACAACCTTTAAAATGTATATCCCCGATTCAAACTTACTCATATCAACATTATAATAGTCATTTACTGATTTTGTTTGACGAAAAAGTTCTTGTCCGGAAAAATTAAATAATGAAATGCTGTTTAGTTTTTTATCATTCAGATTTAATACCACTAAGTTTTCTCTAACGGGGTTCGGGTATATCAATAAATTATTTGAAAATTCTTGGCTACTTGCCGATGTAATAAGAATTGGAAAAGGTTCTGCTACAGGCTCGATATAGTAACCGGGCGCTCCTCCGTCAGAAAACTTAACAATGCCGCTATTGTATCCGTAAATATTGATGAATTTTACACCGTTATTATCAATTAAAATATTACTCACGTTATTATTCGGCAATCCGCTATTGTTTGAATTGTAAATGGTAATAGAATCATTTTCTATTCTGTATATACCTTCGCCCCTCACTGCTACCCATACAATATTATCTAAATCAACAGCGATAGCCTCTGCTTTATTAAAAGAGCTTTGTGGGTGGTTGAGTGCGAATGATTTTATGATATTTCCCTCTCGCTTATGTATTATAGTGCCTCCCAGCCAAAGATTATTATCCATATCTAATGAAATAACACCGGGGGGTTGATATAATGGAACATTAACGCTGTCTATCAATTCCTCGTTGATTCCGTCATACTTCAATATTTTATTGATGGATGTATAGTAAAGATTATAATCAGCATCAAGAATAGCATTATGACCAATAAAAGGTTGCGAGATAGGTCCGCTCCAATTATTCTCGTTAAATCTGATGGCTCCGGCATTGCTCATAAACCACATGTTTCCTTTTTGGTCGTTTAAGAAAGCTCCATGCACGTTGCTGTTTCCGGTCAATTGCTGTGAAGAATGGTGCGTCCATTGCTGACCATTGTAAACATGAACGCCCCCGCTTTCAAATACAAAAATATTTCCGGCAGTATCCACCGCAAAATCTCTTATTCCATAGCCATTTGCATTGTTCTGAAATGATAATGAAACCGCGCTACAATTCCATAAATCGGATATAGAGTGAACATTAAAGAGTGGTGTGGAATCAATTGTTGTATATCCCACATATAGCTCGCCATTATTTTTGTTTTTTAGGGGGAAATAATTAGCGCTATTCAGGCATGATTGCGAATAGCGGTGTTGTATCCAGTTGTTGTTTTGAAAACTGAATAATCCCACATCACTGATTGCATATAAAATGTTGTTGTTCAGGCAAAGTCCTTTTGGTTCTATGAAGGGCAAATTACCCTCAGAAGCCGAATACCTCAAAATGTTTCCGTTTGAAATAGAAACAATGGCATGTGGTGAAGAAATCCATATTACAGAATCAATAAAAACAATGCTGTTAGCCCTATATATATCGGGAATCTGATAAAGATGGATAGTAGTGTCTTCATAAATGAAGATGTCATAATCTGAACCTGCCCAAATTCTATTGAGGCTATCTACCGAAAGGCTAAAGATATACGGACCTTCATATTTCAGATAATAAGGCGGATGATATTTTTCCCAATGCTGACCATCGTATCTGCCTACTATTCCAAAGTGAAAACCTCCAATTAGATTTCCCTGTAAGTCTTCGGCTAATTCATATACATAATTAGAAGGCAGACTGTCTTGCCAGGTTTGTTTGCTCCATGTTGCCGAATTGAAATGAACCAGCCCCACATCGGTGCCTACCCAAAGGTTGCCTTTACTATCAGCATAAATACAATAAATTGCATTGAATGAGAGTGAGATGTTAAGCGAATCAAAATTGTGAAAGGTATTTTGGTCGAACATGTACAGATGTTTATAATCTGAAAACCAAATATTTCCTGATGTGTCTGATGCAATTTTACTTATGTGGTTGGTCGGGATGGTCGAGTTTGCAGCATGAAAGAGAGTCCAGTCGGTTCCATTAAATTTTCCCAAACCTCCAAAAACGCCCATCCAAAGGTTACCGGACGAATCTTTAACAATGTTTGATGTTACCTTATCTGTAACGGGTTCCCACTGCTGACCGAAAGTGTTTTGGCAGAGAGAAATTATTAAAACTATTGTAGCTAATTTGCTCAAATAGTTAAAGCTTTTATCTGCGCTGAACATAGTTAATAGCTTTTGATTCATAGTAAATTTATGAATAATAACTGAACAAACCGCACATCATTTTGAGATTTTCTTGGCACAAAAAAGCCGTTGTTCTGAGTCTTCCACGCCAAGCAATCGGGTCGCTGTGGGCGACTCATATCATTGCAAAAGAAAAAAATTTAGGAATTAAACAACACAAAGTAATGAGGTCGGAGTGGATACTGCGAGTAGTAGGGTTACCATAGCGCGTGGTGTTTTGAGAATGTAATTTGCAATCCGAAGCTTCTTCTGCATTCAAGTCAAAAGTCTTGCTGTTTCATATAATTTTACAAGTCACACTGACAGTGCGCAAGGCTATGCGGGAAGGAATAACCGGGACGTATATGAATTAATAATTACAATATTATTTGCCCTTAATTAATAGTTACAATTTCATTTTTGCATTTTACAACATTTGCATTTCCGCTTTTAATTTCTACATAACTGCTGTTTCTGATTTTGTAAGAATATACGCCCTCTGTTATTTGATAATAAACGTTTATGTCTTTACCGGGCAGATAATCAGATTGGTTGTTACCTATTTGTATCATCAAGGTTTCATTGGTATTATTTATGAATAATAAATTTCCAAAACTTCCCATTTGGCAGTTTTGCAATGTAGCACTACCCGTATCGGGCGGATTAATTTGAAA
>CAZOOT010000220.1:0-3233 GCA_964581455.1 uncultured Chitinophaga sp.
TAGATTCCACCGATGCTCTTGCCTGGGGAAAACTCGCCAATGCAATATCAAGACAATCTTTTCAAAATTATATTGATCAAAATACAGGATATGAAAAAGCAAGACAAGCAGCATTAAAAGCTATATCGCTAGATAAAAATTATGCAACCGGCTATCTTGAACTGGCAGATATCAAGCTCTATCATGATTTTGACTGGAAAGGAGCAAAAGAGGCATATCAAAAGGCCTTAAGCCTTGAACCCGGCAATGCTGAAATAATTAATGGCGTGGGAGATGCTCATCATCCTGTGGGGCAATTAAAAGAAGCTGAAGAATTTTACAGAAAATCGATTTTACTCAATCCACTTAAGCCAATTACACACATGAACCTTGGCAATACATTGACTTCCGCGGGTCGTTATGAAGAAGCAATCCCCTATTTCAAAACTGTTCTTGATTTAAATCCTCAGCACCAGCGGGCACACATGTATATTGGAAGAAATTATTTATTGATGGGAAAACCGGAACTGGCTTTGGAGGAAATGCAAAAGGAAAATGTTGAGAACTTTAAAATATTTGGATTGGCATTGGTTTATTATGCCCTTGTCCGCAAAATGGAAGCTGATGAAAAGCTGAAAGAGTTTATTGAAAACTATCAGGACAACTGGAGTTATCTTATTGCCCAACTTTATGCATTTCGGGGAGAAAGAGAAGAGGCGTTTGCTTGGCTGGAAACTGCCTATAACAAAAAAGACAGTTGGTTGTTTTGGGTAAAAGGTGATCCACTATTGAAAAAATTGAAAAGCGATCAACGGTATAATTCGTTTCTTAAGAGAATGAGCTTGCCACTGAATTAAAATAATTTTACCAACGATGCCTGTACAATCCCGCCAGCTCGCCGCCATCATGTTCACCGATATTGTCGGGTACACTGCACTAATGGGCAGAGATGAACAAAAAGGATTTGAACTTCTTGATAAAAACAGGCAAATTCAAAAACCCATTATTGAACAGTATAATGGCAGATGGATAAAAGAATTGGGCGATGGGGTGATGGCCAGTTTTAATACACTTTCCGATGCAGTAAATGCAGCAATAAAAATTCAACAAACATGTAATACATCAAAAGAATTTCGATTAAGGATCGGCATTCATTTGGGTGAAGTGGTTTTTGAAAACGATGATGTATTTGGGGATGGTGTAAATATTGCTTCACGAATACAAGCAATGGCAAATCCCGGTAGTATTTATATTTCGGAAGCAGTTCACAACAGTATTTCCAATAAAAAAGATTTTCAAACAAAATTTGTAAAAGAAGAAAAACTTAAGAATGTAAAAGAGCCAGTAAAAATTTACCAGCTAATTGCTGAAGGCGTTGTCGAGTATCATCTGAACATTGGTCAAAAAATAAAACCAAAGCCCAGGGTATTATTGATCTCTATAACAATAATTGCACTGTTAACAGCTGGATATTTTATCCAAAAAATGTTTACAACTCAAAAGAACTCTCCAATAAACCTCCCAATTGAATCAAATGAAAAATCAATAGCTGTCCTTCCATTTGTCAATATGAGTGCGGACTCTTCGCAAGAATATTTCAGTGATGGAATGACAGAATCGCTTATCTCCGATCTTGCTCAAATTCCTGGTCTTTTAGTTATTGCCAGGAATAGCGTCTTTCAATACAAAGGAAAAGCTGTAAACCCTGTTGAAGTTGGAAAGGCCCTCAACGTACGTTACATTTTGGAAGGTAGCCTGCAGCGTTCAGGAGATGTTCTTCGTATTAATGCCCAATTGATTGAAACACGAACCGGTTTTCATGTATGGGCAGATAAATTTGATAAAAAAATAAAAGACATTTTTTTAGTTCAAGATGAAATCTCCCATCGCATTATTGATTCATTAAGGATAGCAATTGCAAAAGGCGAAGATCCTATATCGAAACGGCCTACTGAAAACCTGGAGGCTTACGATTATTATTTGCGTGGGCATTATCTTATCAGAAAAGCCGCCGCCAGCAGTCGCAAACTGATCGATAGTGCTATTACAATGTTTGAGAAAGCTATTTCCCTTGATCCAAAATTCACTCTTGCTTATGCTGCTTTGGGTAAGGCATATACCGCTATTTACTTTATATATGATTCCGATTCAAAATGGGAAACAAAAGCCTATGTGGCTACAGAAAAAGCATTGAGCCTGGATCCAAACCTTGCTGAAGCACACTTGGCAAAAGCAAACCTCACATGGACCTTATCAAATGGTTTCCCTCATGAAAAAGCTATAAAAGAACTAAAGCATGCAATTGAGCTTAATCCAAATTTTACTGAGGCCCATGAAAGTTTAGGAAGCATTTACTTTCATATAGGATTATTTGATGAAGCACTTGCGGAACTTAGATTTGCTTTAAAGCTGGATCCTGCAAGTCGTTTTGCACTTCCAAGGGTTGCAAGAGTTCATTGGTACCAGCAGAAATTTGATTCTGCATTACATGGATTTTCTGCACTTCAACCTACTGATTGGTTGCGTGAACATGCTATTGTACTATGGAATCTTGGCAAAACGGATGAAGCATTTAAAGTTCTTGATCAGATGGCGACGGTTAAACAAAAACAAAGTTACGATCTGGCAGCAGGTTACGCTGTGTTGTATGCAGGAACCGGCAGAAAAAAAGAAGCAGAAGAAAAAATAAAGTTTGCTATCGAACATGGACAAGGTATCTCACATTTTCATCATGCTGAACATTTGATCGCTTCTGCTTATGCATTAATGGGAAATGCAAAAGCTGCAGTTGAATGGCTGCAAAAAACGGCCAATCATGGAATGCCATGTTATCCTTTATTTAAGAATGATCCAAATCTTAAGAACATAAGAACCGATCCCGGTTACATTGCGTTATTGGAAAAACTGAAGAAACAGTGGGAATATTATAAGTCGAATTTATAAGAAAAGGAATATCTTCCTATCGAATAGCATAACCATTTTAATCATGCCAGGCAAATCCCGCCAGCTCGCAGCCATCATGTTCACCGATATTGTCGGGTACACGGCCATGATGCAACAAGACGAAGAGAAGGCAGTGGCGGTGGTCAAACATTATAATGCTACACTTGAAAAATGGGTCATTCATTTTAATGGCCAGGTATTAAATTATTATGGCGATGGCAGTCTTTGTATTTTCTCCAGCGCCACCGATGCAGTGAATTGTTCTTTAGCCGTGCAGAAAGATTTGAAGACTGAACCAGTGGTTCCGCTTC
>CAZOOT010000221.1:0-3211 GCA_964581455.1 uncultured Chitinophaga sp.
AAGAACTGCAGGAATTACTCCTGCAGCACCATTAGTAGGAGCAGTAACTACTCTACCAAAAGATGCGTTTTCTTCGTTTACGGCTAAAGCAAAACAACTGACCCAGTCTAATATATATTTAAATTGATACCCTCCGTGCTTGATGGCGTTTACCCAGCTTTCATAATCACTATACTCCCTGTTGCTGATTAATTTTTTATTCAGGCTGGCGGCTCTTCGCTTTACTTCGAGCCCACCGGGCAATACACCTCCTGTATGACAACCCCGGTAGATACATTGTTGCATCACCTTCCAGATTTTTATTATCCCTTCCTTCGTTTCTTTTTCTGACCGCCATGCAGATTCATTTTCCAATACTACTTCCGAAACTGACATTCCTGTTTTCATGCACCAGTGCAGCAGGTCCTCAGCTGTATTTATAGGAAAAGGTAAATGAATTTTTTTAAATGTATCTGCACCTTCACCTTCTTTTATTACAAATCCGCCGCCGATGGAATAATAAGTTTCTGCTATTGCTTCCCGGTTTTTAAATTCTGCCAGGAAGCTTAATGCATTCGGATGAAAAGGAAGTGACTCGCTAAAAAGAAATTCAATATCATTTGTTTGAAAAAAATCAATTTCGTGAATCCCTCCGAGAAGAATTTTCCGCATTTTGTTTATGTCTGCAATTTTTGAGCTGACATGATTTACATCAAAAGTAACCGGGTCATCCCCGCTTAAACCCAATTGGACGGCAATATCAGTTCCGTGTCCCTTCCCTGTTTTAGCAAGGGAGCCATATAACAAAATGCGGACAGAAATAACATCTTCCAATTGTCCGGACTCTTTTAAAGAATCAACAAACCTTTGTGCTGCCCGCCATGGACCCAGCGTATGCGAGCTGGATGGACCAATGCCGATTTTAAAAATATCAAAAATGGAAATTGCTTCGTGTTTCAAAATAATGTTTTAAAAAAATAAATTACTTCCGGCTTATCAACTCCCTGTATCGTTGTTCATTCCTTTCCCATTTCACTTTTACTGAAAACACTGAAACGAATATAACAATAAGCAGGACGGCGAATATTAATACAAGGATGAGTGATCTTGCAGAAGGATATGCATTAAATACCATTGTTGCTCTTTTATACCAACCGGATGTGAAGTTGATGAATATAGCAACAGCGAACAGCACTCCAAGGGGCAAGCCGATGGCCAATTGTTTAAAAAACTTTTTCTGATTCAGCCTGTTTTTTGACCAATACTCAACAAACCTTGCTTCTTCTTCATTTAGCATGCGCAAATTTACTAAGCATAAAGGCTTCTTGTCGCAGCAATGTAAAATAATTATATTGTGTCTTTAAAATCAGATACCTTGAAACTATCGCCAATACTTGCACAATATCTTTATACCCACAAAGAACTTTCACTGAAAGGTATTGGCAGATTCAGGATGGACACGATGCCCGAGACCAATGATGACCCTGAAAAAAATTCAAAGAACGGGATCAGTTCAGTAATTAGTTTTCAAAATGACAGTACTGCCAAGGAAGACGAGTCTCTTGTTGAATTCATTTCTTTACAAACCGGAAAGATGAAAAGTCTTGCATCTTCCGATCTTGATTCTCACCTTGAATTGGCAAAGCAATTTTTAAATATTGGTAAGCCATTTTTGATTGAAGGAATTGGTATCCTGACTAAAAACAAATTGGGGAACCTTGATTTTATTCCCGGTAATATTTTTAACGAAAAGATTAAAGACCACACATCACCTGAAACTGATCAGGTATCTACAATTGAAGAGTCATTTACAGATTATGACGAAATGCTCTCTCCCAAAGAAAGATCAGTTCCCTTTTCCAGAAAACTGGTTCTTTGGTTAACCATATTTGCCGGAATCGGGCTGGCCATTTGGGGAGGTTATCTGATTTATAAAAAAACCAATAAAACCGGGTCCATTAATATAAAAGAACCAGAAACTGTTCTTGTTAAGGATACTTCAACCCTTGTTGATTCCGACAGCAATACCATTCAGGTAAATACTCCTGTTGCTTTAGGTACATCTTACAAATTCATTATTGAAAAAGCAGATAGCAGCAGGGCTTTTACCCGTTTCAATGATTTAAAAAACTATGGATTAGATATTCAAATAGAGACTAATGATTCTATCACGTACAAACTTTATTTTAGAATTTCAGCATTACCTGCTGACACAGCCCATATTCGTGATTCATTAAACATATGGTATGGCACCAGGACAAAAACAACAATTGAAAACTGATATATAAAAAAAGCTCCCATTAATTGTTTTTCTAAATTTTATATATTATCATTGTTTCCCCTTAGAAAATTCTCCAAGTCCTGAAGAATCACTAAACCTCTTTCCCTTTTTAATTCCTGCCCGGTTTCTGAGTGACCATAATGCCGAATCCTTGTTTTATTTCTGATTAGTAAACCAATTTCGAAAATGAAAATAACGCATCTGTTTCGTTCATTTCTGGAAACAAAACACTACCTGGTCTTACCTTCCTTGGGGAAAGTAGACAAAGTATCTGTAGAAATAAATCCCCTGACCGGAGATTTTGAAAAAAATATTATCCGGTTTACTGAAGATCAGAATTTAACATCCGATCCTGACTTCATCAGTTATGCTTCCAATAAATTAAATATAGATTTTAGTCTGGTAGAATCTGATTTGAAATGTTTTTGCAATTCCATCAATGAATTACTGATTCAGGGTTTTGAAGCTGAAATACCAGCTGTTGGGTTTTTACATAAATACCAGGGAAAGCATTTGATGTTTTCCGGACAAAGTATTTATAAATCTGCTTCAAAGGAAATTAAAAGAAAACCATCCGTTTTTTTAAGTTCGTCTTTCTGGCTCTAACTGCTCTTGCTTGCCTTTTATAAAAAGAGCTGTCTTTAAAAAGACAGCTTCTTTTTTTGGAGGTCCGAAGCGGATTCGAACCGCTGTACGAGCTTTTGCAGAGCTCTGCCTAGCCACTCGGCCATCGGACCATCATTTTATAAACGGTTTTTTTCGGGATAATATTCTAGTTTTGTCCAAAGGACTCATTTAGAGAGCCCGAAACGGAGCAAATGTAATGTATTTCCCTAAAAATTAAGAGACAAAGGAATGACAAGAATTGCTGAATCAGAATTAATTCTAAATACAAGAGGAGCTATTTACCATTTAAATCTAAAACCCAATGAAATCGGTAATACGATAATA
>CAZOOT010000222.1:0-3195 GCA_964581455.1 uncultured Chitinophaga sp.
ACTCACAAAAAAATTTCCCATATCAGAACTGGTAAGTTTATAAATTTTGCGGCTGGCCAGTTCAAAAGCATAGATCTCATCATTACCCAAATAAGAAGCCGTGTAATACACATACCCGTTTTTTACATTGGTAAACCCAATTACAGCAAAAGAAGGCGGCGTCAGTTTCTCCATCGAACCATCAGCAGCATTTACTAATAGCAGCGACATACGGCCATCAGCCAACCGGGCAGCAGCAACCAGGTGATCATCATCCGCAAATTTCGGATCGGTAAACAAACTCACATCCGAAAAAGAAAACCGCTTTACCAGTTCCCCGTTGTTTGCATCCAGCAAATGCAATTCAGAAGATCCGTTTGCAGCATTTTGCACCGCTACTATCCTGTTTCCGTCAGCAGAAATATCCGGCGAAAAATATTTCGATCGCTTTGTCACTGTGTGTTGCTGACCCGAATGAATGTCCAGCAGTTTTATTTCGCTATAGTCCCGCCATGCCCAACGCGGATCTGCCTTATAAGCAGCGTACACAATCCGCCCATTCTTCGCACTGTATTGTTCATCCAAAGAAATATCCCTCACCCGCAACAAATGCTCCCCACGTTCATCCTTCACAAAAAATGCCGGCCGCTTCCGGTAACTGCTCTTCACATACAATAATGAATCAGCAGAAAGTTGAAAAGGAAAATAATAATTCGAAACAAATTTTAAAGTCGGATTGGTAATTTTTTGTTGGCCATCATCAGGAATACTATTCATCGTCCCTTGCGTCGCACTCTTGTACGCCTTATCAATATTCAGCTTAGATTCCTCCAAAGCATCTTTCCTGAAAATTTTATAACTGACTCCTGCATGTTTCTTAATTGCTTTTTGAAACGGATAAAGCAATCCTTTAAAAGCAGCTGCATCCAATGTTACATTTTTCCAGAACTCAGCCCCATATTTTTCATAACCATAATTCACCAGTAAATAACCAAGCGGGTAGTGAGAGGGAATATAATCTTTCAAACTTCCGTTGCGCAGTTTCATCCAGCTATACTTTTTATTATCCTGCCAGAGAGACCTGTATTCATTTATAAAAAAAGGAAGCCGGCCCCTGCCCTGCTGCGTATGCACGGTTTCATTATACACTGCATCGCCTTCATAAAACCATTCCGGTACGGCAGCATTGATAGCAAGGCCCAGTCCCTCTTCGCCAAATAAATAATACATCAGTTTGCTGGCGCCGGTTTTAAAATTATTGAACTGCTGCACATGGCGGTATTCATGCACGGCCAGTTGATCGGCCCAGGAAATACTGCCCAGGTTAAAATTATTGGGCGAAGGGGTCATGTAAAATTCGCTCCGGTATGGCCCGAGGCTAACATAACCATTGGCAACCGTGGTCTGGTTCTGCAAAACAATATCCACTTTCTCCATTTTATTGCCCAGCGAAATGTTTTTAGCCGCCAGTTCATGAACAATGGCAGCCACTCTCTGTGCCTGGCTATCCAGCCCGGCAGGATAAATGATCCTGGCCGTATCCGTAGAAAGTTGCCTCCATTTATATTTTGTTGGGTGGCCGCCAAACTGCTGGGCCCGTAAATAAGGGGAAACAATTAGTGTTAAGATTAAGAGTAACTGCCGGGTCTTCATGGACAAGATTTTATTTAACTAACGTAATGACTGTCTTTTGAAAGCCGAAATTAATTATTTTTAAATAAGCAAACCAGACCTTATCCCTACTCCTGCAAAACACATTCAACTCTGATTTAGTGGTGATTATTATACAGGCATATAATATTATATGTGACTGAGGGGCACGAAGTGCAAGAAAACAGAAATCAATGAAAGAGATTAAATTAAAATTCATTGAGTACAAGGGGAAAAAATGTATCGGTCTATACTTCGATAATTTTTCCAGCCTGAATAACCTGGTACGCCGAAATGCAGGGGCCCGGTGGAGCCAAACAATAAAATGCTGGTACCTGCCCTGGGATAAAGAATCATACCAGGCATTAAGTAAAGCAGTAGCAGGTGTAGCAATTTTAAATACCAGTGAGCTAAAAAAAATTGCCACTGCAAAAAAAGTTTCCGGCCTCCCGGTTTTAATATCCAAAACAGAGGCCCGGCAGTATGATCAATTAATAAAAAGGGACAGGCCATTGGGGTTAAAAGTGCAATCCTCTATTGCTCCGGTGAACCGGCATGTATTACCAGATATGGAACGACAATTAAAACTTAAAGCCTATAGCTCATCCACCATCCGCACCTACCTGAATGAGATGGCCCAGTTGCTGGGCATGCTAAAGAACATACCCGCTGATAAACTGACGCCTGAACATCTTAAACGATACCTTGCTTATTGTTATGAAAAACTGCTGTTAAAAGAAAACACCTTGCACAGCCGCATCAATGCCATGAAGTTTTACTATGAACAGGTGCTGGGTATGGAAAAATTCTTTTGGAAAATTCCGAGGCCGAAAAAGCACCTGATATTGCCCAAACTGCTCAATGAAAAAGAACTGGGCCGGCTTTTTAATTCAATCAAAAACAGGAAACATAAAGCCATGCTGTTTACAGCATACAGTGCCGGCCTTCGTGTAAGTGAAATAGTAAATCTCAGGTTAAAAGACATTGACAGCATACGAATGCAGATATTTATTCAGAAATCCAAAGGCAAAAAAGACAGGTATGTAAACCTCAGTCCAATTTTGCTTGATATATTAAGAGGATATATAAAATTATATAAACCCAGGCCCAAACTATATTTGTTTGAAACTGACTATACAAATGAAGCATATCCAATACGCACAGTACAGCAAATTTTTACAAATGCCAAACAGAAAGCAGGAATAAGTAAAGATGTTGGAATACATAGTCTCCGTCACAGTTTTGCCACCCATCTCCTGGAAAAAGGAACAGATATCCGGTATATAAAGGACATATTGGGGCATTTTGATATAAAAACAACAGAACGATATCTGCATGTAGCCCGTCAAAAATTAGTAAATATTGCCAGCCCCTTAGACGACCTATTTGGGAAAGAAAAAATTGATTGGTAAATTGTATTGACGCAATAACAATACAAAATGTATATTATTAAAAGCCTGATTATTAAAGAATGATTTTTAAAATACCATACGTATAATACATAAATTTACGTGATGGACAGAAATGGCCGCATAGCACATCACTAATTTCTTGCACAGTATTGGC
>CAZOOT010000223.1:0-3189 GCA_964581455.1 uncultured Chitinophaga sp.
TCTCTTTTTTTGCCTGGCTGATCCTTTCCTTTCTTTCTTTTTTCGAAAGGTTTTTAAATTCTGCCAGAGATGCTTTTATGGCTTCAGGGCCGGGTTCGGCAGCGCTGCTTGCTGTTGTTGAGACCAGGTTTGCAAAAGCAGGCATAGTAAAGGAAACACTGATGGAGAAAAGCAATAGCAAGGGAAATATTTTTTTCATAAATCCTGATTTTTTTTTAATAATCGAAAATAATCTGTGAATTTAATTCAGAAAAATTTATTTTGAAATCGCTTTATCAACATAGGCAGAGATCCATCCTACCTGTCCGTTTTTCACAAAATAGAATTGTTTGGTTTCATAAATGGAAGAGAATTGCCGCATGATCTTGTACATCAGACCGGCACCTGCCATTAATGATCTCTGGTCAAATACGCCATGAATAGTTTTCACAGTTTTTTTGATCTGGGCTTTATCTTCCTCATCTTTTGTTACCATGATAAGATTGATATCAGAGAATTTTTTAAAATTAGTATATAGCTCTTCGTTAAACGTTTTGAATTCTTCGAATGTGACGGAAATAACAGAATTGTCAATTTGTTCCGGATGCATCAGCGTGGCTGCTGCCCAGGAAATACCGCCACTGAAAGCAATATAATCGCTAAGCGGATAGGCCCCGCTGGAATTAACAGCATATATGATATCTGCATTTTCTGCACCCGCCAATACTCTTTTCAATTGCCTTTGATAATTGTCAAGACTTTTGTTGTCTTCTAAAATCTTTTCAGTAGCATTAGCTGTGCTTTTAGTTCCCCAGTTCAATTGAAAAAGATAAAAGTCTTTGGTATTGCCAAATGGGAAATAGCCCCCTTTTGTATTGCCGCTGCCAATATCAATCAGAAAAGTATTATACCTCCTGGATTCGGGAACAATTCCCAAATGTGAAAGCAAGGCTTCCTGCATTACATCCACCACCACAACCTCCTTGCCAGGGTCATTAATTTTTATCCTGAAAGAATCGATCAGCCGCTGAACCATCATTGATTTATCTTCTTTTTCTGCCTGCATTTTTACACCACTGCTGATAGCTGCAAAAATTCTTTTGGTTGGGATCTTGAATTCCTTCTGTGCAGCTTCATACAAACTTGCCATTTGATTTAATGTGGCAGAAAAAGTCGGACTATCAAACGATATGAAATCTGTATTTACAGATGAATCTTTGACAATATTAAAAGCTCCGTTTGTTTTTGCATTATTTCCAATTTCAAGCACACTCATTTTCACCCCTTTTGAGCCTACTTCTATTCCCGTATATAAGGTTGAGTTTTTGAATTTAAGTTTTACACTCGTTTGTGCAACTAAAAATTGTGTGGAGAACAGAATCAATAAAACCCCGATTGAACGGTTAGTTAGTAAGTAAGACATGGTTTAAGTATTTGGTCATTGTAAATTTACTTAATACACATGCCATTGTTTGCAAATACTATTTGAGATAAGTAAAATTGTGAATAGAATGTGCCAAAAATTAATCCGGTGCAGAACATTGATTTGATTTCAATCACTACAAATAAAAAGTAAAAGCTAAGAAAGTGGTATTGTTCGGGCTTAAAAATTGTTTATAGCTATCGTCTCCATTGTAGCAGAAAAATCACTGTCATAGACAAATCTAACCTTTGCACTTTTAGTTTCTGAAGAGGATAAATAAAGTAAATGTCTTTTTTTACCCGCAGTGATTATAAGAATAGCTGTATTTGGCGGAATGCTTCCCAGGTTTTCTGCTACCATTTCCACTTCATGAAATGTATTATGCAAGTCAATTCTCAGGAAAGTTGTAATTGGTTTTGCAGAAAGGCGTTGATGTTTTAGCACAACCTGGTTATTGACCAGTATAGTAATAGAGTCGCCATCAACTTGCGCATTGTCATAAAAGTCAAGACGGATAGTGCCGGTATCAACTTTTATTTCCGGAATTTCTTTAAATGCAGATTCTGCAACCCTGGTTAAAATGATCTGACCTCCTTCGCAACTCAGGGAAGTGTTCTGAACCAATCCAGTCCAGCTTCCGCTCAGGGTTTCAATATTCCCGTTTTTACTGTATGTAAGGTCATAATTTTTCACGCAAATAACACATCTGCCCGGTATATGATAAGTGGTTACAATTCCTTCCTGAAGATTTAATTTTTTAGTGCTTGAATTATAGTCGCCGCTGAATTTTTTCTTTACATAATTGTTGATGTCCTGGTAATGGTAAGAATCACCGGCAGAATTTACTCCTTTAATGGAAATCTGCAGTTCAATGTTGTTTTCAGGAAAACATCCCTGCATACTAAGTGTGCCTTTCCAAAACCCATTTAGATTTTGAGAAAATGAATAAAAACAAATCAGTAGCAGCACTGAGATTGTGGCTATACTTTTTTTCACATACAAAAGTTAGGAACAATTTTTCTTAATAATTCCTGAAAGTTGTTCAACGGGAAAAGTAATATATAAAGGTTGTTTAATGCTATTTTCAATTTCATTATTTGAATATCCGGTTGAAAAAAAGTTTCATCTCATTCCAGGATGCAGTATCTGCAGCAGCATTATAGGCAATTGGCAGATTGAATTTTTTTCCCATCTCTGTTGCATCAGGGTTGGTAAAAGCATGCAATGAACTATCGTATCCTTTGAAAGTATAATCTGCTCCAATTGAATCCATTTGTGATTTGAACTGGTCTACTTCTGACTGAGGTACGAAAGTATCTATGTTGCCATGACAAACCAATATTTTTGCTTTGAGCAATTCTTTATCTGCAGGCGTACCAATAAGGCTGCCGTGAAAACTTACTACTCCATTTAACGCTTCACCCATCCTGGCCAGATTCAAAAGAACACCACCTCCAAAACAATAACCTATGGCTGCGATTTTTGTAGCATCTGTTTTGGAGTTTTCCTTTAGTTTATTCAGCGCTGCATCAAAATGTGTTTTTGCCATTTGAGGATTTTGATAAAAGGGCATGGCTAATTTACCTGCAGCTTCGGGATCATTTCCCATCTGTCCGTTTCCATACATATCAACCGCCATTGCAATATATCCCAACTCTGCCAGCATTCTGGCTCGTTTTTTTGCATAATCATTAAGCCCCCACCATTCATGTACCACAAGTACTGCAGGTCTTTTGCCGGTAATGTTTTCATCATAGACCACGAAACTGGTCATATACAAACTATCA
>CAZOOT010000224.1:0-3160 GCA_964581455.1 uncultured Chitinophaga sp.
TATCCTGTGTGTAGAATTTATGTTTGGCGGGTACGTTTTCCGTCAACACATAATCTACTCCTTCAAAAGAAATTGTTTCTCCTTTTGCCAGGTTGGTTAATGCAACAATCACATTGTCCTTTGGATGTACTTTTAAAACACGATGATTCATTTACACATTTACTTTTTTTGATTCCAATTGCTTTATCGTCTCTAAAATTCCCTTGTTAATCATTTCATCCATCTGATCCTGTACGGCGGATAAAAATCCGGGAAATGAAGTTAAATCAGTTCCCCAAACTTCTTCATCCTGCATCACGTCTTTTGCCAGTTCATTTGATGATTTATTTTTCCAGGCATTATAAAAATACGCTGCTGCATCATCTTTTATTTCATACTCCACGTTATCTCTTAATCCGAAATATTTATCGCCTGCTTTTTTTGTAGCTTTCATAAATAATAAAAATCCAGCAAAGCCTGTAGCCATATGTAAAGGTGGCGTATCATTTAATTCATAATGACGCTGAAGTAAGGGAACATTCCGCATTTTCATTTTGGATGTATATTGAACTGTAATACTCAGCCATTGGTGATCAATAAATGGATTACAAAAACGTTCGAACACATTATTTGCAAAATCTATTTTAAACATATCATCAATATCATACGGTATTGCCGGAGCAATTTCCAGCTGCATCAGGTTTTTTGCAAACACGGAAAAAATTTTATCAGTCACAGCTTCCCTGGTGATATTAAATCCTGCCAGATAAGCAAGGCCGCAATTAAAACTATGCGTACCGTTCAATAAGCGAAGTTTTAATTCCTTGAACAAAGTAATATCCGGAGTAATCACCACTGCATCATCTGCTTTGTAAAATGATAAAACCTCTTTTGCTTTTTCAGATCCTTCTATTGCCCAAAGCCTGAAAACTTCACTATTGGTGAGTAATTCATCTGTATATCCCAATGCTTTTTCTGTTTTTTGCAGTTCTGCAACATTTGGTTTACCCGGAACAATCCGATCTACCAAAGAATTACAAAAACTGTTATAGTTTTCCAGCCACTCGATGAATTTAAAATCAAGATTATTCCGATGAGCAAGTTCCTGTACTATTCCTTCCAGTTTTGAACCATTATCAGTGATCAGTTCAGTTGGCACAATCACCATCCCGCTTGCTGCACTGCCATTAAACGCTTTAAA
The DNA here is from genome assembly GCA_964581455.1 of uncultured Chitinophaga sp. Classification (GTDB taxonomy): domain Bacteria; phylum Bacteroidota; class Bacteroidia; order Chitinophagales; family Chitinophagaceae; genus VBAS01. The sequence goes on from CAZOOT010000224.1 coordinate 1,181, forward strand.
TCTTTCTAATAAGAAGGCGAGCAATTTTCCAGGAAAAGAGGATGGCGGTTCATCAAGAATATTATCATCTGTTAATTGAATACCTACTTCCGTTGTATTGGAAATGATGATTTTTATTTCGGGGTTATGTGCACATTCTATAATTCTTTTCCATTCTGTATTGGCATTCAAAACCCGGCTTACTGATGCATTCACAATATTTTCTTCTATAATCTTTCCATTTTCAACACCACGAACACAAATAGTATACAATCCATCCTGCCGGTCAAATGCGCTGCTGTCACTGTTAGTTGTTTTTACAATTACCACTCTTCCGTTAAAGATGTCTTGTTTATTTGCCTTGTCAATAAAATAATCGGGCAATCCTCTTAATAAAACTCCTGTACCGAATTGCAACACTTTTTCTGGCAATTCAAACAGCTTTTCATCCGGTAATTCTAATCCGGGTTTTGCGACAATTTGCCCTAAAGTATTTTTTGATAATTGCATATTTAATTTAATAAAGGATTCCAGCGGTTTCCAAAAACCCAGTTAACAGTTATATCTTTTTCAGTGACGACGGAAGGAAGATTATTCTTATACCAGTTAAAATCATTTCCCCCTTCCCGCTTGCAGTTATAATAATATATTCTTTTGCCCCATTGAATCGTATTGCTTGTTGGTACCAGGTAGATATCGGCATCTTTCATATTCTTTGCAAAAAAGCAGTTGATCAGATAGAATTGAGCATCGCGGTGATAGCGGCCCAGCATAAAACCATCATAACCTGTAAACCGGCAATTCACCAAAACAGTTTTTGAATCTTCGTGCCTGCTTCCGTCATGCCAGATTGCCGCCGGTCCGGTATGTGTAATAAATTCACAGTTCTCTGCCCAGGCCCATCCGCGGGGACAATAAAAATCCACACCGCCTTCCATGATGCAATCTTTAAAATACCACATCCCGTTTTCTACATCCCAGGGGCTGACCGTATCTCCTCCGAAAGAACGGAAACGGCAGTTGATGGCTTTTAGCCTGGTAGCATTCATTGTTCGCAAAGCCATCTGGTGCCCGTCTTTTCTTAGTTTCCTTTCTTTGTTTGCCGTAGTATCAGAAGCGCAGTAAATAGTTTTTTCCAGGAAATCAAATCCGAAATTATTAGTGATGGTCAGGTTTTTCAGTGTGATGTCATTGGCGCCGACATTCATAGTTGCCACCCCCCAGTCATCAGTATGTCCGCAACGCCATTCATCCCTTGCAATGGAAGCGATGATGATTGTTTTTTCCCTGTCTTCTCCTTCAAATACAATATTTGGTTTTTCGATGTATAATTTTTCATGATAGATTCCATTTTTTATAAAAATGGTTCTTCCCGAAGTTGAATTTGCCGGCAGGCTATTGATTGCTCCCTGGATGGTTTTAAAATCGCCGCTTCCGTCTGCGGCTACAATAATTTTTTCATAGTGTACGGATTTACCGGGCAGTGCTGTTGAACTTGTTTGCAATGGCATCAACCCGATGAGGGAATAGATTAATATGTTGGTTTTTCTGAAATTCATTTTGGTGAAGATTGTTTGATCAGCCATTTCACCCACTCTTCGGTTGCCTGATAATTATTAAACGTAGCAGGCAGTTTTCTGCCGTCGATATATTCGTTATAGATCCAGGGATCTCCAAGGGCAAACACAGTTCCTTTTCCATACTTAGCAATCGCCATAATATTATCTTCGCCTTTTTTTAAAACAACTTCTGCAGGAGCCTGTACCTGTAATGAACTAAGCTCTTTTATATATAATTTTTTTGAAGAATTAAAAACGGGATGATTGTCCGGTGTAATAACAGCTCCTTGTTCAAACTGATCATTCAATACTTTATTCTTATTGTCTTCGTTGAATTGAATACCGAATTTAGCTGCCAGCTGATTGAAATTTTTAAATTCTGCAGTCCCGGCATCATTAGATAATAATACCAATACACCGCCACCCCGCACCCAGTTGCTGA
>CAZOOT010000225.1:0-1626 GCA_964581455.1 uncultured Chitinophaga sp.
GCATTCAAGGGTTTCCTCTTTGAATTCAGGAAGATTTGTTTCAAAGCTTAAAAGCCGGGGTAACTGGCTCATTCCTTTCAGTACTTTGTTTTCATAACCTTCCACATCGATTTTTATAAAGTAGGGAATTCCATATGTGGCAATCAACTGATCAATTGTTGTCAGATTTATTTTGTAGCTCTTTTTGAAAGAATGTTTTTTGAACCACCTGTTTTCTTTTTCTTTTTCAAGTGTTTTCACCCATTTATCGCTTAAGGTATTCAGTCCGGATCTGTTTTCAGCAATATGGATTTCCTGTGAGCCTTCTTTATCAGAAACGCCCAGATCTACGATTGTAACCTTATTTGTATTTGCAAACCTCCAATTTAATGTTGATAATGCTTTTTTTTCAGGTTCTACTGCGATGATGCAGTATCCCATTTTTAAAAAAGCTTTTACTTTGTTTCCTTTATTGGCTCCAATATCAAAAATCAGGTTGTTTGTATTGTCCTGGTCAAAGAAGGAGGAATAAAAAGCAATATTCTTTTTGGTTTTTTTTACTTTCAGTTCAACAATCAGATCAGTGAACCGGTTGAAGCGGATAAAATTATAAAAAGGCGATCTGATTATTATGGTTTCAATTTTTTTAAACATTTTTTCTAAAATCAAATTATCACGGATAGAATTTTATTTAACAGGAACAACTGAAATCACTCTATTTATTATTGAAGGCCAATAAAAATGATCATAATAAGTTTGGGGAGTTTCTGAACGCTTATTTACATTATTAATAACGGCTCCGGCAAATCCTTCCCAATCTTTATTATCATGAATGATAAGTTTATCGCCACATATTTCAATGGGTATTCCTATAGCACCCGTTTCTGATGATATAACCGTAGTACCATAGGCTATTGCTTCCACTAATTTTGTTTTTACTCCGCCACCACTTTGTATCGGGTTTAAAAAAATATCTGCAGACTTGAAATAAGTTTCAACATCATTTACAAAACCAGTATAGATAATATTCTTATCAGTATAAGCTGCCAGTTCTTTTAAATTTTCAGGTAATCCTTTGCCGCAGACAATAATTTTATACCTGAAGAAACTTTGTTTTAATAATAGAGGATTTATTTTATCCAATATAATAAGTAAAGCGTCCAGGTTGGATTTGTAACTAAGCAACCCCGTAAACAATAATATTTTTTCTTCTGAATCAATATTGTGTTTACGGCAAATTTGTTCCCGGCAGATTTCTTTATCATCCGGATAGTGGGATAGATCAATTCCAAAAGGAAGCAATAAACATTTTTCTTTTTCAATTTTCCATTGGGAAATCGCAAAATTTCTATCCTTCGGAGTAATGAAAAAAATTGAATCTGCTTTCTTAAAACTCCAGCGTTCATATATTTTTAAAATTGGCCACCACCAGCGTCCGGTGGAACGAAACCGCTGGTATTCGATATTATGGGTATGAATAATAACATTAATTCCTGTTTTTTTTCTTATTTTGAAAGCGAGCCAGGCCATGTAGGGATGTTCGCATATCAGGCTATCGAATTTTTCTTTTTCAACAAGCAATTCAATTTTTTTTACCAGGCTTATATCATAATATCGGGAGAAAGATTTTTTTAGAAGAGATAAACC
>CAZOOT010000225.1:1726-3154 GCA_964581455.1 uncultured Chitinophaga sp.
GCAATGAAACTGATGGATGATCCTTTTTTATAAGTGTCTGGTTCAAATACAAATTTGATTACATGTTTTCCTGCGGGTATGGATAAGCCTCTGAGAATATAATTTACATTCACATATTCTGTTTTCTTGCCATCAATATAGGCGTTCCATCCAGCGGGATAATATATTTCGCTGAATACAGCAAACTGTGCAGCATTGCAATTGGCTTCATATTCTATTGCGTCATTATCATATTTGGTCATCCTGATAGAAGATGCTGAATCCCATTGTGGCTGAATAATATTTTTACTAAACGAACTTTCTACTATGGCAGTATCAAGCAGATTGGTGTTTTCCAGGGCTAACAAAGATTCTACACGGCTATTAACCAGTTTTACATGTTTTACAAACCAGGTCTGACCATAAGCTCTGTCATTTTCAATAAGTGTGGGTCTCCCGGTTTGCGGATCCTGGGCAATAAAATATTTTGTATTAAGCATATTGAATACACCCGGATTTTGTGTTGACAGATATTTCTCAATTACGTCCTGGTAAATCCTCAATTTGGCAGGATGGTACCCGCCAACTGATTTATGAAAATAAGAAGTCCGGCTTTCTGAAAAAGCACTGCCACTTAAATTAAATACTCTGAAATTCGGATCCTTGTCAGCAAGAATTTGCTGGTCTATTTGCGAAGCAGTGAAATTATTTAAAACCATTTCATCATTCGAAACAAAATTGTCTTCATTGAGATAATCTTTTCCGACCACTAAAAGATCAATGCTGCTGACAAAAAGTATAATCAGGGCAACGACAACAGGTTTAATGAAGTTCTTTATATAAGCATACAAAACACTGATGACAAGAATGGCAAAAGCAAGTGTACGTAATACCTGTCCGCCAAACATTACCTTTCGATCTTCTTTTAACCCGGAAACAATCAGCTGACCGATTTCACTGGTTCCGCTTTCATCCCATTTATTGGCAAGGATTAATCCATCAATGGATGAAGAGTAATCCATCCCAATGTATAGTATTCCTAACAATCCCATCAACCCGCCAAATGCGTATAATATTTTTTTGAATTCGCCTTGTAATAGCTCCCTGCTTTTATCCCTGAATAAAATAAATTGTAAGGTAAGTACAGCAATTACCGGAAAGGTAAATTGAGTAATAACCATCGTCATGGATGGGGCCCTGAATTTGTTGTATAAAGGGAGATTATTAAACAGGAATGTATTAAATGCCGGAAAATATTTTCCCCAGGCCATAAGGATAGCCAACACGGAAACTGCCAGCAAACCCCATCGAAGCGGGTTTTTGTATAAAACAAATCCGATTAAAGCAAGCAGGCAGATAATTGCACCCAGGTAAGGTGGACCGGAAGTGCCAACACCATCAATGCCACCCCAATATTTTGGAATACTTGAAGCAATTTGTATAGCGTTA
>CAZOOT010000226.1:0-1148 GCA_964581455.1 uncultured Chitinophaga sp.
TCTAGATGCCGGCGCAATAACAACTGCAACAACTGGTGTAAAAACATATACTGCCGGTCTTCCATTATCATTACCTCCGGGACTTTACTGGGTAGTTGCTGTATCTAATACTACAGCACCAGTATTAAGAGGATTTGCTGTGGCCGGATTAATACCCGTTATGGGCAGTGATGCAAGTTTAGGAACAGCTCAGGGTTTTGGGTATTCCGTTGCTTTTACATATGCGGCTTTACCTTCTGCATTTCCATCATCACCAACCGTAAGAACTGCAGCTCCATTACCTGCAATTTTTGTCAGATATAGTGATTAAAAAAAAATCAGGCATCAGCCAGTATGAAATTTTGTTGTAACGATATTATTTTAAATAGAAAATGCAGGACGATCATTTTGATCATGGCTGCCTTTTTTCATATTCAACAAATAGCAGGACAGGTCGTTTCTTTAAATGGCGCTTATGTTTCTACCACGAATGGTACAGTAATAAACATTGATACACTGCGAAATGAGAATGCAGGCACTTTTGCAAATGAGGGAATCTATAACCTTGCTTCCCTTTTTAATACTGCAACAATACAAGGTAATGGAACTTATAACATAAAAAATTCATTTATCAATACCGGCACTTTTACAGCTAACAACAGTACGGTGCATTTTAATGGAAGCAGTAACCAGAATATACCCGGATTAACTTTTAATAATTTAACCTTATCCGGTTCTTCAACTACTAAAACAACTGCCGGAACTGTAAATATATTAAGCACTCTCACTTTATCAGACAATACAACTTTGGCCCTGGGATCTAATAATATCAGATTAAAATCCGACAATTCAGGTACAGCCAGAGTGGCATCCATACCTTCTACTGCCTCTATTACTTATGGCTCGGGTCGTTTTATAGCAGAGCGATATATTATGGGTCGTAGAAAATACCGCATCATGACCAGCTCAGTTAATACAAGTCCAAACGCCAGTTTAACATCAGGTGAAGAAGGTTTATCCATCTGGGGCAATTGGCAAAACCAGGGAAATAATAGTACAGCAAATACAGGAACTTTTATAACAGGAGGGACATCATCTGACGGATTTGATCAGATGACTCAAAACGCTTCTTTGTTTACTTACAATTCTGCAACAAGATTATTTGATGG
>CAZOOT010000226.1:1158-3144 GCA_964581455.1 uncultured Chitinophaga sp.
AAAGAATACCAAATACACTCCACTTAAGGCAGGAACTCCTTATTATATGTTTGTATGGGGCGATCGTACAAATTCTCCGATAACAAACTTACCATATAGTACTGTTTTAACTGCAACGGGTAAGCTGCTTACAGGAGATCAAACCTATAATACAGCTTCTGCTTTACCACTTTCAAATGTAATTGGCGGGTACACGATGATTGGAAATCCTTTTGCATCACCAATTGACTGGGCCACAGTAAGCAAAACCAATCTTGCCGATACTTATTGGGGTTGGGATCCTAATTTAAGCAGTACCGGAGGTTATGTAACAGTAAATACAATTGGAAATGTGACGCTCATTGCACCTTTTTCCGGTTCAGTTGGTCTTGATCAATATATTCAATCGGGACAGGGATTTTTTGTAAAAACAACGGCATCATCACCTGTTTTAATTATTAAAGAATCTGATAAAGTAAGCAATTACAACTCCATTGCATTCCGTACAAGTACAAACAGCATTCCTTTAATGGCTTTCAATCTTATTTATGATGAGATAGCGGGACCAAATTTGCTCGATGGATCGATTGCAGCATTTGATTCCAGGTTTTCAAATGAAATTGGAAAAGAAGATGCATCAAAACTTTTTTTAAAAGATGAAGGCCTTTCCATTGAACATCAAAAAGAACTTTTAAGTATTAATGCGAGGAAAATGCCTGAGAAGGGAGATACCATTTTTTTAAATATTGCGAGGCTTTCAAAGCCTAAATACCGGTTACAGATTTTTGCAAAACAAATGAACAGTACAACACTGGAGCCTTACCTCCTGGATAATTATTTAAAAAAATCAAGGCTGTTATCGTTAACGGATACCAACTATGTAAGCTTCGATATCAGTACATCAATTGCGGCTTCTTTTGCAGCTAACCGCTTTCAAGTTGTATTCAAAAAAGCTGGTGATCTCTCCGATGTGATAACTTCTGTTCAGGCAATAAAAGAGAATAAGCAGGTAAATGTCAGCTGGGAAGTTATAAACGAAGAGGGTGTTCAGAAATACGAGATTCAAAGAGCAGATAATGGAAATGCATTTACAACCCTGGGAGAACAATCCGCAACAGGAACCAGTAGTTCTCAGAAATACAAATGGACAGATAATCAACCGATAACAGGAACAAATCAGTATCGGATTAAATTATTAAAAAAAGATGGGGGAGAATCTTTTAGCAGAACAGTGTCAGTATTGATAACAGAAGAAAAAGCAGAAATGAAAATATTTCCAAACCCGGTTCAGAATCATTTGATCAATATTCAATTAAGTAACCTGGAAAAAGGAAAATATACTGCCAGGGTTTTAAATACAAATGGTCAGCAGGTCATGAATAAGATGATAGAGTATGATGGAGGTTCCGGTATCCTGCGGTTTCAGATCAACCGACAGAATATTTCAGGAGCTTATATTTTCAGCTTAACAAATGAGAAAGTAAAATTGTCACAAATGATCCTTATAAAATAGTTGAAGTCTTTTTTGATCCAATAGAAATGAAGAACCTTAGAAACAAAATATTTACTTTATTATTAGTAGCATCTGGCCTGCTATCAAAAGATATGCTTGCGCAAGGGATACCCACCGATTCTTTACCATCGGACCCTGCCAGGATTTCTGTTTATACAATACAGAATTTGAGATTTGGGGCATTTACACAAGGGACAATTGGAGGTACAGTCATCCTTTCACCTGAAGGAATACGAACCGTAACCGGCGACGTGATTCAACTTAATATGGGCATTCCTTTTTCAGAAGCCATATTTGAAGTGGAAGGGATTATAGGTACAGCTGTCTCAATTCTGAACGGGCCAAATGCCACACTAACCGGAAGTAATGGAGGGACTATGTCTATGACTATTGGGAGCTCATTACCGGGCTTTCCATTTACGATTGCTGTACAACCTCCGGGCAGAACTGAATTCAGGATTGGGGGTACATTAAATGTGGGTAATCCGGTTTCA
>CAZOOT010000227.1:0-3134 GCA_964581455.1 uncultured Chitinophaga sp.
GGATTTTGATGTTCCGGGATTATCCGTTGCAATAATGAAAGATGAAAGATTAGTATATGCTCAGGGCTTGGGAATTGCAGATAAAAATGACGGTGATCTGGTTTCTCCAACCAGTTTATTTCGGATTGCCAGTGTAAGTAAACCTTTTACCGGTACAGCCATTATGAAATTATGGGAAGACAAAAAACTTAGTTTATCAGATAAAGTTTTTGGCCCTTCAGGAATTTTAGGAAATCCATGCTCAGTATCTTCAAACTGTAAGGATAAAACTGATCTGGAAAAAATAACAGTACAGCATTTGCTGGAACATTCAGTTAACTGGGAAAAAGATGCCATCTGGGATCAGACTTCTTTAAATAATTCTGATCTGTTAGCCTGGGCCATAAAAAACTACCGCACTTTGACAACACCGGGAGCTCAGTTTAATTATCAAAACTTCAATTTTTTTCTTTTAGCCAGGATTGTTGAGAAAAAATCCGGATTGACTTTTGAGAATTATGTGAAGAACAATATTCTCAATAAGAGTGGTATTACAAAAATGAGAATCGGTGCAGAGTCAGCCGCAGGCCGTGCAGCAAATGAAGTCATTTATTATCAGGACGGAGGTAATCCGTATAATTTAAAAATGAGAAGAATGGATGGTAATGGCGGATGGATCGCCAGTTCAATTGATCTTTTGCGTTTCCTTGCATCTGTTGATAAAAATTCCGGCAAAAAAGATGTACTAAATAGTACTACAATTGATACCATGTTTCTTAATTCCAATGCGAAAGATGCAGGTGATTATGCCAAAGGCTGGATGACCGATGGAAATAAATTTATGCACAATGGTTGTATGTCCGGTACGCTTTCAGTGATGGTGCATTATCCGAATAATATCAGTGTCGCCATGTCCATCAACACAAGACCCGCAAATGATCAGTGTATCTGGGATGGAATGTATAAAGTGGCTAAAAAAATTGCTGAGTCATCTGTTAGCTGGCCCGGTTATGATTTATTTTAAAATAGCAAAAAGCAATCCCTGTCATCAACTATTTAATCACGGTTTCAGTCTATTAAAAAGCCATATATTTTAACCTTTAGGCAATTTTGTCACAAATATGGTTTTGGCCTTTGTTTTGAACGGAGGCCATTATTATTTTAAAACCATTAATTTTATTTCAATTAAATCTTTAAAAAATGAAAGGCACAAGAAATTTGAGTTTATTAATTATTCTCGGACTGGTATTAATTATGGGTGTTTGGGGATGTAGCGGGTACAATGGCTTGATTAAGCAGGATGAGAATGTGAAAAAATCCTGGAACAATGTTCAGGCTGAATACCAGAAAAGGTATGACCTTGTTGACAATCTGGTAAACACAGTAAAAGGCGCAGCAAACTTTGAACAGGAAACTTTGACAAAAGTGATCGAAGCGAGATCAAATGCTTCTTCAATTAACTTAAATGCTGATCAATTAACACCAGAAAATCTTTCTAAGTTTCAGGCTGCACAAAGTGAGTTATCAGGTTCACTCAGCCGATTGCTTGTTACAGTAGAAAGATATCCTGAATTGAAAGCAACCCAAAACTTTCTACAGTTACAGGGCCAGCTTGATGGAATTGAAAACGATATCAGAAATTCAAGAAGACTTTTCAACGAAGCCACAAATACCTATAATACAAAGGTCAGATCATTTCCAATGAACTTTTTTGCCGGCATGTTTGGCTTTAGTGCTAAAGAAGGATTTAAGGCAGATGAAGGAGCTGATAAAGCACCTAAAGTTCAGTTCTAAAAAATGAAAGCAAAAAGGCTGATCATAACGGGATTAATCATTGCGGTTCTTACATTTTATATAAGTACCACTTATAATTCTATTGTAAAAATGGAAGAAAAGACGAAACAGAATTGGTCTGAAATTCAGAATACTTACCAACGACGCCTGGATCTGATCCCAAATCTGGTGAGTGTGGTCAGGGGTGTTTCAGATTTTGAGTCAACTGTTTTGCAACAGATTGCTGAAAGCAGAAGTAAGGCTTCAGGAGTGTTTACAGAACAAGAGATCAATTCTGAAAATTATACCAGGCAAAAGCAATTGCAGGATTCATTGGCCTCGGTTACAAACCGGCTTATTCTTTTGATTGAGAATTATCCTGATTTAAAAGCCACAAAAGCATATGCTGCATTACAAACACAATTGGAAGGAACTGAAAGAAGAATAAAAGTGGCCAGGAAAGATTTCAATGAATCGGTATATACGTATAATCAAAAAGTAAAACAATTTCCTTCAAATCTTTTAGCCGACATATTTGGATTTAAGGCAAAGCAGGGTTTTGCAAGTGATGCCGGAGCCGAAAAAAGCGTAGAAATAAAATTTAATTGATGAGCATACTGTCATTTTTCAAAAGGGATAAAGAATTCTTTACTGTTGAAGAAAAGCAAAAGATTGTAAATACAGTCTGCGAAAGTGAGAAAATGACCAGTGGGGAAATTAGAATTTTTGTTGAAAGCCGGTGTAGTTATGTTGATGCTATTGATAGGGCTACTGAGCTTTTCTATAAACTGGAAATGGATAAAACCAGAGAACGGAATGGGGTTTTATTGTATGTTGCAATGACGGACAGGCAGCTTGCTGTTTTTGGCGATGAAGGAATACATAATAAAGTTGGCAGTGAATATTGGAACAAGGAAGTGAAAAAGATGATCAGCCGGTTTAATAAAAACGATTACGCCGCCGGCATCTGCGAAGTAATTACAGATATTGGAGAAGCATTAACCCAATATTTTCCTTATAATAATGATACTGATAAAAATGAATTACCGGACGAAATAGTTTTCGGTAAATAAGTACTCATGAAAAAAATTATACTCTTTGCAATATTGTTCACATCGGTTTGCCTGAAGGCACAAATAGGAAATGTGATCCCCAAAAAACCTACTGCATCCGAAGGCTTGGTACATGATAAGACGAATACATTAACAGCAGAACAGGAAAGCCATTTAGAGAGTAAATTAATTGCCTACAATGATAGCACATCAAACCAGATTGCTGTTGTCATTATTCCTACCACGAAAAGTTATTCTATAGAAGATGTAGCACTGGAAATATTAAGAGGTTGGGGTGTGGGTGGTCAGGCCGATAAAGATAATGGGATC
>CAZOOT010000228.1:0-3094 GCA_964581455.1 uncultured Chitinophaga sp.
GGCAAAGAAATAAAAGGGGTATATGATGAAAGTAAGCAGGAATAATTTATTCAGGTTTTTCATGTATTGGGTTAATTGCCTGTAAAGATTATAAAAAAAACATTGATTTTATAATGATGGGGTCAATTATGACTGATATGTGATGTAGTTATTCCGTGTAAACCAAATAAAAAATTTAATATAAATAACCTAAGGCTACTTTGTCGTTAGCATTAAATGGCCGGTCAGTTGATGCACTTAAACAAGCCAGCATCCATGAATTTGCATCAGGTCCTGTTGGTGTGCCAGGAATATGTACTGCACCTACGCCTGAGGTTTCCTGTCCTTCATTACCTCCGCTTCCACAGCTATAAGCACGGTTCATGTAATCTGTATGACGGAATCCAATGCAATGACCTATTTCATGTGCCATTACTGTGGTTACAAAACCCAAACTGTAATTTTGATATTGCCTGTTGTATTTTACTTCGTGATAAGGATTGCCGTCGCTTGTCGGGAAACCTGCTGATGCTATATAGCCGCCTCCGTTAACTATCCTGATATTAATATCCCCGCCACTGGAAACCCTTTGGAAGGTCAGTCCTAATTTTTCATCATTGTAACGGGCAATAGCTGCATTGATCCCATTGGAAACATTTGTATTTACACTTCCACTTGTGCTGATTGTTATATTACGTGGCAGACCTGTTACAAGATTAAAAGTGCAGTACTGTTCTTCACCAGCAATTCTGAGCTTGGGAGAAGTGGGCCTTTCATTTAAATTTGCTTCGGTAAGAATAATATCACCTTCTACAAGATATCCTCCATCCGTTATCTGTACGTTTGAAGTATTAAATCCAAGGGCAGCAATCTTTGCAATAGTTTCCTGAGAAATTTCTTCCTGCGCTGCTTCTTTTATTTCTTTTTTACAGGAAGTAAAAACAAAACTTGCAATCATGATAAACATAATTGATTTCAAAATCTGTTTCATGCGGTTTAGTTTGATTGAGGAGTTTAAAATTTAGTTGTGTCCAGTAAGAATTTAAGAGTGAAAAGTTAGAAAGAATTTTTGAAATTAGCGCAATTTGAACAAAGCATTTTTAATTATATTGTTTTAGACCTTCCGTATTTTTACTTTGCTTCAAAAAACGGTATAAATCAATACTTTTGAGAACCATGAGATCTGTTCCTTCAATAAACAGCATTTACTGTAAAAAAATACCAGCTTTTGTATTAATTAGCCTCTTTTTCTATACTGTTTCAATAGCCCAGGAACATACTTTGGAAATAAAGGTTTCAATTCCTTTAATTCAAAAAATTAATAAATTATCAAAAGAGAATAAATTCAAAATAGTGCTGTCAGTAAAAGGAGAAGAAATTCCTTCTGGTATCAGAAATCAGGGGTTTACAAAAATCAATTCTTATGGCAATATTACTTTTTTTGAAGGAAGTGTTACAAAAGACGAATTGGTATCAGGTATCATTCCATTGCCGGAAGTGATCTTTATTGAGGATGGACATAGAATTCCCAGAGAAGAAGTGCAAATAAGTAACCTTGATTTAAGCCTGAACAAAATAAACAAAATTCACAGTTCATTTCCTTTATTAAATGGTGATGGGCTGACTGTGTCAGTAAAAGAAAACAAGCCGGATACTGCAGATATTGATTTCAAAGGGAGATATCTTACCACAAATCTTTCATCAAACCAGGTAAGTTCTCATGCTACAAATATGTCAACCCTTATAGCAGGAGCAGGAAATAGCTGGTATTTAGGAAAAGGAGCAGCCTGGGGTAGCTGGATCAGTTCTTCAAACTTTGCAAGTCTTTTACCAGATGCACCTGCAGCATATCAGCAATATAATATTTCAGTACAAAATCATTCTTATGGTGTAGGAATTGAAAATTATTATGGGGCCGATGCGGCTGCTTATGATCTTACAGTAATAAATGAACCATCATTACTTCATGTTTTTTCTTCTGGTAATTCTGGAAATGCTGCAAGCACTTCAGGACCGTACCAGGGAATTCCTGGTTTTGCAAATCTTACTGGAAGTTTTAAAATGGCAAAAAATATCCTGACAGTTGGCGCTACAGATTCTTTTTCAGTTGTGGCAAATCTAAGTTCTAAAGGCCCGGCATATGACGGAAGAATAAAACCTGAGTTGGTTGCATTTGGTGAAGATGGAAGTTCTGGTGCTGCAGCTTTGGTCTCCGGTGTTTCCTTGATGCTGCAGCAACAATACAAACAACTCAATGGCACATTACCTTCCAACTCATTACTGAGAGCAGTTCTGTTGAATAGTGCAGATGATGTGGGCGCCGAAGGAATAGATTTTTCAAGTGGATTTGGGAGTTTGAATGCATTGGGTGCAATTAAAACAATTCAGGCTGGCAGAATAATGAATGGCACAGTAACGAATACAACAGAACAAACATTTTCAATTTCAGTGCCAGCAGGTATCAGGAAATTAAAACTTACACTGGCATGGAATGATCCTCCTGCATCACCCAATGCACCGAAAGCTTTGGTAAATGACCTGGATCTTGAATTAATAAATCTAAATACACAAGAAATATGGAAGCCCTGGGTGTTGAGCAGTTTTCCTCATCCTGATTCTCTAAAAAAATTACCAATCCGGAAACGGGATAGTCTGAATAATGCAGAGCAAATTACACTGGACAATCCAGCTATGGGGACTTATCAAATTAAAGTTATTGGGAAAAGTGTGGCTACAGCATCACAAAATTTTAGTCTTGCATACCAGTTTGATTCAACGGATATTTTTGATTGGAATTTTCCATCTAAGCAAGATTTTCTTTTTTCTTCTGCTACCAATACGTTGAGATGGTCATCTTCATTCAATTCTTCTACCGGTATTTTAGCGTATTCAATAAACAATGGAACAAGCTGGCAGCAAATAACCAGCACGGTTGATCTTTCAACAGGTTATTATAAATGGGAAGCCCCTTCCATATTCAGTGAAGTTATTTTCAGAATGACTATTGGCCTGAAACAATTCAACTCAGATACTGTTACCATTGCGCAAAGAACATTAACAGGAGTGGGATTTAATTGCCCGGATTCATTTCTGATATTCTGGAAATATGGAAATG
>CAZOOT010000229.1:0-3084 GCA_964581455.1 uncultured Chitinophaga sp.
TATAATTCATCTCTTAGTTGCAATCCAATTTTATCCATATCCTTATTCCTGATCATGTTATTCATTTCAAAAGGATCTTTTTCTATATCATACAGTTCGTTGATATCCCAGATGCCGTTGTAGGCAATATATTTATACTTATCGGTGCGTATGGCATAGGTGGTGGGTGTTTGCGGAAAGGCCTGCTCCCAGTAATATTCATAAAACACTTTATCTCTCCAGGCAATATTTTCTCCTTTTAATAATGGTAAAAAAGACTGCCCCTGCATTTGAGTGGGTTTTGCTATGTCAGCCAGATCCAGGAATGTAGGTCCTAAATCAATATTTAAAATCATTTGTGGAATTACAGAACCTGCTTTTACCATACCGGGTGCCCAGACCAGCATCGGTACCCGCATGCTTTCTTCATAGGCATTTCTTTTATCTATCAACCCATGTTCGCCAAATAAAAATCCGTTATCGCCCATATACACCACCATCGTGTTTTCTTTTAACCCGTTTTTCTCCACCCAATCTATTACCTGTTGAATGCTTTCATCAACCGACAATAAAGTTTCCAGGTATAAATGATAAAATTCATCAAAAGGGATCTGGCCATGGTACATATAATCTACACCATGCCAGCTATAGCGTTGGTCTCTTACCCACCGGGGAATGTCTTTGTAGTTCACCTTTGTTTTTGGTGCGGTTACTACTCCATACTGTTTGCTGCTATCTGTCGTAGTCAGGTACATTGATTGCGGACTAATAACCGGAAGGTCTTTATATTTTCCTGCATGTCTTTTAGCCGGCATAAATTCAGCATGCACCCCTTTATGAGAAAGATACATGGCGAAGGGTTTATCTTTTACATTGCTCATCCATTTAACAGCCCTGGTGGTCAATTCATCTGTGATATAATTCGTGCTGTCTAATTTTTCTTTTTTCCCGTTTACATTCAATGTGTTTCCATAATACCGTCCCTGGCCTTCAAAACTTACCCATTCATCAAACCCCGGTTGGGGAGCATCACCGGTATTTCCCATATGCCATTTACCCATGAAGGCAGTTTTGTATCCATTCTTTTGCAAATACTGAGGATAGAAAATAAGATTATTGGGTAGCGGTGCAGAGTTGTCAACCACGGTATGTGTATGTGCATACTGGCCTGTAAGTATAGAAGCACGGCTGGGTGAACAAAGTGCTGTGGTAACAAATGCATTTTTTATATGTGCTCCTTCTTTTGCCATCTTGTCCATTCCCGGTGTTTCCAAACCGGGCACGGCATTCATGAAGCCCATAAAATCATACCGGTGATCGTCCGATAAAATAAAAATGATATTCATCGGTTTTTTTTCTTTCTGTGCTGCACACAATAATACAGGCAAGGTGAATACTGCGAGCAAGCTAACCGATAAAAAATATTTCATTTGTATTTATTTAAAATTATTTTACCAGTTTAAATCCAGCTTCTTTTACATCCCGGCTATTGCCACCAATAAACAATTTAAAATCCCCGGGTTCTGCAACGTATTTCAATTCATTATTATAAAATTTTAACTCCTCAACCCCGATGGTGAAACTCACTTCTTTTGTTTCTCCTTTTTTAAATTTTATTTTCTGAAATCCTTTTAATTCTTTTACCGGGCGGGAAATACTTGCTACTAAATCCTGGATATATAATTGCACTACTTCTTCTCCATCATAATCCCCATTATTAGTTACAGCAACGGTAGCAATAATTTTTCCGGTTGTATTTAATGAAGCAGCATTAAGTTTTATATCGCTGTATGAAAATGAAGAATAACTTAACCCAAATCCAAATGGTATTAAGGGACTGTTTTCTACATCCAGGTAATTACTGCGGAATTTCTGAAACTTATCACCGGCATTTGGCCGGCCGGTATTCAGGTGATTATAATAGACAGGAATTTGACCAACATTTCTTGGAAAGCTCGTTGTTAGTTTACCTGAAGGATTATAATCTCCGAATAACACGTCTGCAATGGCATTGCCCGCCTCCTGACCCGCATGCCAGGTAAATAATATTGCATCGGCGTTTTCCATTTCCCAATTCAATGATAGCGGCCTGCCGCTCATTATTACCAGAACCAATGGTTTCCCAGTCTTTTTTAATTCCTTCAATAACCTGATCTGGCTAATGGGAATATTTATATCTGTCCGGTTTGCAGATTCACCGGTCATTTCAGAAGCTTCACCAATTACGGCAACAATGATATCAGATTTGCCGGCCACTTCAATTGCTTCATCCATCATTTCCTTTGCTGATCGTTTGTCAATATCGATCCGGGTTCCAAATACATTTACCTTTTTCGCAAAAGCAGTATCACCGGAAATATTTGCTCCTTTTGCATACAATATATTTATTCCGGAGCCTGCTACATTTTTCATTCCATCCAAAACGGGAATTGAAAGATCCCTGTTACCAGATACGGCCCATGTTCCCAGCATATTGCTTTTATCATTTGCCAATGGCCCGATCAATGCAATCGTCCCTGATTTTTTTAAAGGAAGTGTTTGCTGTTTGTTTTTTAATAACACAAAAGAGTGAGCAGCAAATTCTCTTGCAGCAGCTTTTTTCTCTTCAGATAAAACTTCTTTAGCTGCTCTTTCTGCATTGGTATAAAGAAACGGATCATCAAATAATCCCAGTTTATATTTTGCTTCCAATATTCTCCTGCAGGCATCATCAATATGTTTTTGTGTTACTTTTCCTTCCTGCAAAGATTTTTTTAAAGTAGTTAAAAAACCTTCGCCCACCATATCCATATCCAGCCCGGCTTTTAGTGACATCGCAGATACGGTTTGTAAATCACCCAGGCCATGATCGATCATTTCATTGACGGATGTATAATCGGAAACCACCATGCCTTTAAAACCCCACTGAGATCTTAATAAATCAGTCAGCAACCATTTGTTTCCAGTAGCAGGAATATTATCGATGGTATTAAAAGAACTCATCACTGAACCAACGCCTGCATCCACTGCTGCTTTATATGGAGGTAAATATTCATTGTACATTCTCACCTTACTCATATCAACCGTATTATAATCCCGGCCGCCTTCAGCCGCACCGTACAATGC
>CAZOOT010000230.1:0-3042 GCA_964581455.1 uncultured Chitinophaga sp.
GCATGTTCATATAAATCTTTTTTTAAATCATTTTGTTTAATGGCAGCAAGTCCTGCAGCAGGTATTTTATTTGCTGTTTGAGAAAATCCCGGGCTGGTAATCAGTAAAAAAAGAAAAATTGATAATTTATTCATAACATTCATTTAATTAAAACAAGTGAATCAATAACTTTTCAAATTATCAGGTTGATGCTGTTTTATTTTTTAAATTTCCCATACACCGCCTGACCCGGAAAAACATTGTTTACCGTTTTTCCATTCTTCAAAATAAAACTTCCATTCACTAGTACATATTCAATGCCTGCAGAAAACTCCAAACCTTTTTCGAAGGTGGCTTTATCTATTACTGTGTTTGGATTAAAGATAGTGATATCAGCATCTGCTCCCACCTGTATCCTTCCTTTGAAACGCATGGAAGGAGCAATGTTTTCTAAACGTTTTGCCGGAAGCAAGGTCATTTTTTCAATAGCTGTATTTAAGTCAATCACTTTTTCTTCTCTTACATATTTTCCCAACACCCTGGAAAAAGTTCCTGCCGTTCTTGGATGCGCCAACTTAGCATAAGGCATTCCATCAGAAGCAATCATCACACCCGGTGCAGCAATTCCGGTTTTTATCCATTCCGGTTTCATATTATGAATAATAACTACGCCACCTGTTTTTCTATTACTTTCAAATGTTTCTTTGGTCAGGTGTTCGCCTGTTGCCACCCATTGCAAGTCCCCATATGAAATATTCATTTTTTCCCGCCATCCTTCATCGAAGATGGCACTTTGCAGCAAAGTAGAACCAGCAGTATAAGGATACAACTCTGTGCTGATATCAAACCCTTTTTTGTTTGCAGCCCATATCATATCCAGTGCTAATTGAATTAGTCCTAGTGACATACTGTTGACATGTACTATGTGAAGCGGTGCCCCGGTTATTGTTGCGTTGGCAATAACTTCCTGAATAGAAATAATATTCGCTTCCCGTACATGGGAATACAACAGTGAATTTATTTCACCAGCCAACTGGTACACACTGAACATTTCTCCGGGTTTTGTTTTGGGTAAATAACCAATAGGCACAGCAATACCAATGCCGCCATCTGCCAATGATGCTTTTATATTGTCAAGCGTTTTATTCATTTCTTCAGGCGAAAGATTTTCTGCGTAGGAAGAACCAATAAAATTAAATAGTGTTTCAATTTTTGATTCACCTTTCAATGTGTTTTGCAAAAGTGTGTTTACGCCATCCTTGTATTTATCCATAGCCTTGAATCGTTCAAAGGGCCAACATACACTGGCGCCATAATTGATCAATGCTTTTCCCTGCCTGGATGAATACCAGTTCCCCAAATGTTCAATTCCCCATTCCAGTTCCAATGCTGTTGTTACTCCATCGTGCAACTGGTATTCCTGCTCCTGGTTGCTGCGGCCATGTACATGCATATCAATAAATCCAGGGGCGACAACCAATCCGCTTACATTAATCGTTTCTTTTCCTTTCAGTGGTTCCGCTGAAATTTGTGCAATGCGGTTATTGAGGATGCCCACATTTCTTATTGCATCCAGTTTTGTTTCGGGGTCTATCACCCGGCCACCGGACAACACAATGTCATACTCAGATGTTGATTGTGCAGTTGCTGTTATGCAAATACAAATTTTTACAGCAATCAGGACAACAGATGTCTTTAAAACTTTACTTATCATACTTTATTTTTTTGTCACTTGATTTAAAAAACCCGGTGAGACAATGAATACTATTTAATTTCAAACAACACCATATTCAATTTTTCCCTGTTATTAAAACTAAAATAAAAAGAAGTGCCCGGTTCTATATATAAATGTCCGCCAGTTTTTATTTCTATTGTTTGATTTGTTTTTGTGTTATGAAAAATAACGGGTTCACCCGTAACCAGCACTGCCACCAGGGGTCCCCGGTTACTGATAGTTTGATTCCTGATACCGGAGTCATTTAACCGGTAAGCAAATGCTTTTTCATTATCAATCAAGACAGGAAAAGGCAAAGCCTTTAATTGTGCCGTATTGTTTTTTGAAAAGGGAGACAGTATTTCAATATCATTTACATGAAAAACTATTGTATCTGCATTACAGACCCGGTGCACTAAACTATCGGGTGAAAAAGGATTGAACCAGGCAAATCCTGTTACCGATTCGTCACTTACCCAACCCTGTCCTTTAATTTGTGAACTGATCTTAGCTTGATTTAAATAAACAAAAAGAGAGGGGGTGAAATGAATATGAAACAAAGTGGTATCACCCGGCGGCAGCCATACATCCAGCAGGCGTATGTAATTATTTTCTAAAACCGGTTTATGCCGCGGTTCTTCTTTTACGGGTACTTGAGCAGATAAGACAGTTGAAGTTGAAACAAGTACAAAGATTTTAAGGAAATAATGCATCCATTTTTTTCGTTGTCCTGAGCTTGTCAAATTCTGAGCATAGTAGCGTATTTCCATAAATATTTATTTATTGGTTTTTTCGGGAATGACAGTTCTGACAGGCTAACAGATAGACACGCCTAAATTAAGGAATAGCGGGTTGATTCCTCTTTTTTACAGATGAAAAAGGGGCATGAAAAATCAGTCTTTCTTAAAATAGCGGTATAGGAAGGTGGCGATGAACAAAACGATCATGTAGATTACCAGGCGGATGATCCTGTTTCTTGATTCTGAATTACTCATTGGCCGAATTGAATATTTTGAATATTTAAATAAATCCTTTTACAAAGATGCTGTTGAATTGCCTTTTAAAAGTTTTTCAGCTTTTTCTTTTCCTTTTATGGATAACAATTTATTAGGCGCCGCCTTCAGTGAAAGTTCAAACTGCTGCAATGCTTCTTTGGGCCGGTTGTTTTCCAATAACCATTCTCCGTATAATTCAAAAGAAGGTTTAACTATAGTAGGCGGACCAAAAGCATAGCTCGATTTAGTTTCCATCTCAACAGCTTTTTTCAGAAATTTTTCTGTTTGCTCTTTGTCTTTTTTCAGCCAGCTGTTCATGGCATTTAATTCCAGCAACATGATGGTTGATTGTTC
>CAZOOT010000231.1:0-2996 GCA_964581455.1 uncultured Chitinophaga sp.
AATTTCTCCGATTTTAGTGAGAATTATTAAACAGCTAGTATCTGAGATGATAACTTTAGGCATTTTTCACGTCTTTTGTCAAGTCAGATGACGGGTAGTTAAAGATAGATACGCCATACTTTCCAAGGAGTTCAGCAAACGTCCGCTTGGTAAGTCCTGCCAATTCAGCTGCCTGTCCCAAAGAAAGCTTTCCTTTTTCATAAAGTGTTGAAGCAACTAACATTGCTATATCTTTATCGTCCAGGTCAACGGTATCTGGTATTTTAAAATTCAATGTTCGCATAAAAACAAAGATAATCAATATTTAAAAAATTCTATCTTCAATGGCAGGCTTTCTTTCTACGTATGTAGCCATCGTAATAGCGTTTTATTTTTAGTTTCAAAGTCTTGCAAAGTGCTGTAATGTGGGTCGGCTGTTTCATCTTTCTTTTTTCTAACTGCAAAATTACCGCTGTCGTTTTTTTTTAGGCTTGTTGGTAACGGTCACATATATGAAATGCTGGGGATTGCGGGCGTCATCACTGTCTGCAGTTACAAAAGCTGATCCGGGGCAGAAAGGGTTTAAGTAAACGCCTAAACCCCAATATTTTATATATGGATGTTGGGCGTTAAATTATCATTATCTTAGGCTATTTAATTTTCAGTAAAGGTTTAATAACTTTCATTAGCATAAACCTCAATGCTTTAGAGGTATAGGATTTATCATTGAATGTACCTATTACATAGGCATCAGTTTGCGGGTGGAAGAACATAAAGGCACCGGTAATACCTACACACCCCCAGCAAAAATACTTTTCGGGCATCAACAATGGAATGGCTTTAGGCTTCCAGACAGAATAGCCATAATCAAACCCTATGGCCGGAAAACCCATTTTAATATCATCATAAATCATTTTATTCAAAGTAGCTTCCTTTACCAATTGGCCGTTAACCAAAGCTTTCATAAAAACCAGATATTCGCTCAAAGGTGCCACAACACCTCCTCCGGCATAATCAATCCTTGCAATTCTTTTATTTTCAATGAAATTGGTGTTGAAAAGATATATATGTGCCGGAGGATACTCAGGTTTGCTTTTGGGTTCAGAATAACCGTTTATATAGGCATTATCCATTTTCAAAGGCTCAAGAATCATTTCATGGACAGCTTCATGAAAGGGCTTTTTGGTGATACTTTCAATAATTGAACCCAGTAAATAATAATTAGTATCTGTATAAAAATGTTTTTGACCAGGCTTTCCAACAGGTTTACGGTTTGATTTTCCCCATTCCAGAGCTTGTCTTACTGTCATTTCAAGATTGGGATCGTCAATCATCTTTTTAAATAGAGGGAAAAATACATCGTCTAATCCCGATGTTTGCTGAAGTAAATGTTTGATGCTGATATCGTTTGAGTAATCTTTACCCTTATAGAAATGCAAGCCATGCATCAGGTCTGTATCAAGGTAGTTTACAATTTTGTCATCAAATTTCAGCAGACCTTTGTCATGCAGCATACCTATAACAGTTGCGGTAAACAATTTGCCCGGGTGTGTAAATTGAACTCTGTCCGGTGATTTTTTTCATTCATTTCAAATGTAATATTTTTCTCCAAGATTCAACTCTTAAAAGCTGTTTTTGAACAGGATCAGGGCTCTGTCAAGGGCGGCGAGCGCAGGGAGCCGTTTATATACCCTTGACAGGTTTCTGAGCCTGTCTACCTTTGCTTTTTAGAGTTGAAGATTACAGGCTGATTTTCATTCGATCTCCAAATTTTATGCATAACTGTTGCACGGTAAGTGCCCAGTTCTGAAGCGGTTGAGTCCATTTTTTTGAAACATTCATGGTGGCCAGATATATAAGTTTCAGCAATGCCATATCATTGGGAAAAGCGCCCTTTGTCTTGGTAACTTTCCGGATCTGGCGGTGAAACCCCTCCACAGCATTGGTCGTATAGATCAGTTTCCGGATACTTTCATCGTACTGAAAATAAGTGGAAAGCTTTTCCCAATTGTTGTTCCAGGATCGGATAACAACCGGGTATTTCTTACCCCAGATCTCTTCAAGGTTCAAAAGCTCCGTTTCGGCCTGACTTTTATTGGGAGCCTGATAAACCTTTTTTAAATCATTCATGAAGATCTTCTGGTCTTTCGATGCTACATATTTAAGTGAGTTTCGTACCTGGTGTACAATGCAGGATTGGACATCGGCCTGGGGGAAAACACTCAGAATAGCCTCAGAAAATCCTGCAAGGTTATCGGTGCATGCAATCAGAATGTCCTTTACCCCGCGAGCTTTCAGGTCGGTCAGAACACTTAACCAGAAGTTGGCGCCTTCTGTCTCTGATACATACATCCCAATCAGATCTTTGCGCCCTTCTGTATTAACTGCCAAAACGTTATATACAGCGCGACCAACCACCTTGCCGCCATCTTTAACCTTGTAGTGAATGGCATCTAACCAGACTATCGTATATACCGATTCCAATGGACGATTCTGCCATTCCTTGACTTTAGGGATAATCCGGTCTGTTATCTCGCTCAGGGTAGAATGGGAGATCTCCACATCATACATCTCTTTAATGTGTTCGGAAATATCCCGGAAACTCATGCCAAGTCCATATAAACCAATAATTTTGGGAGCAAGATTATCGGCCAGGATAGTCTCACGCTTACGGACAATCTGTGGTTCAAAACTACTCAGACGGTCCTGGGGTGTTTCGATCTCTACTTCCCCAGTCGAGGTTTTTATTCGCTTGGTTCCCTTGCCATTACGCTTATTACCGTTCTGCCGCTCCTGGATGTCCAAATGGGCATCCATTTCTGCTTGCAGGGCAGTTTCCAGAAACTCTTTGATCAAAGGCGCAAAGGCGCCATCCTTACCGGTTAATGACACGCCGCTCCTTAGTTGCTCCAAGGCAAGAGCTCGCATTTGTTTGTACTCTTCTGATTCCATAATTTTCTCTGTCTTTACAAGTATAACAATCTTTTTTGCTTAGACAGAGTTTATTTTACACTCTC
>CAZOOT010000232.1:0-2993 GCA_964581455.1 uncultured Chitinophaga sp.
TGAAAGATTTATCCTGGGAAGCCATTGCAAAAGGAATGGCAACGGCAAGTGGATATAATGCACAATTAGTCAAGCGTCGCAAAATGACGCCCGGTAATGCGAATTTATTACTGCATCGCATTAGTGGCACCGTTGACTTCAGCGGCTTTCATCATGCTGATTTAATCGTTGAAGCAGTGGTCGAAGATTTAGGTATAAAACAAAAAGTATTAGCCGAAGTCGAAAATCACGTGCGTGATGACGCGGTTATCGTCAGCAATACGTCGTCTTTATCGATAGCAGACATGGCAAGCGCCATGAAACATCCAGAACGATTTGCTGGCATGCATTTTTTTAATCCGGTCAGCTAATTTTTCAGAAGAAAGATCTTCACGAATACTATCCACTTTTATGGGAAAACAAAAAGGAGTAAGTTGTTTTGGATAAGTGATCACAATTTTTGATTGCTGAATCCGGTTCAGCATATCTCTCAACCTGGCTTCTTCCATTTGCTGATCAAAAACTTCCTGGTAAGCCTGGCGCAATAAAACATTTCCCGGTTCATATTCCGTAAAAACAGAAAAGAGTAGAGAAGCAGATGCCTGTAAATGTTTTGCTTTTTTTCTTTCTCCCGGCATACCCTGGAAAACCAAACCACCAATGCTGGCGATGTCACGAAATTTTCTTTTGGCCATTTCTGTACTGTTCACACTACGTTGTATATCGGAAAAAAGATTTTCCGCAGAAAATAATTCATACACATTACTGTCGTCAACCGGAATGGGCTGATCACTCAACAATTCAAATCCATAATCATTCATGGCAAATGAAAAGCTGATAGGCGTGATGCGGCTGATCCGGTAAGCAAGTATCGCCGCCATGGCTTCATGCACCAACCTGCCTTCAAATGGATAAACAAATAAATGAAACCCATCTTCTGTTTCTATATGTTCAATCAGTAATTCATTTTCTTTCGGCACATGAGAAAGAGATTGTTGCAGATCAAAAAGAAATTGTAGTTTAAATAATTCAATTTTTTCTTTTGACTTTTTATTTTTTAATTGAATTTCATTCAAGGTTTCCCTCAGCTTCTTTCCCAAATTTGCACTCAGTGGTAAACGGCCTCCCTGCCAGCTGGGCACAATGGATTTTTTTGCCGATGATTTTCTTACCAGCGCCGTCATATCTTTTATAGAAATAAATTCCAGTTTACGGCCCGCCAGTGAAAACACATCACCGGGCAACAAGCGGCTGATAAACCATTCTTCAATCACGCCAATAAATCCGCCATGCATCAATTGTACACGCATCATCGGTTCGCTGACGATGGTCCCGATATGCAGTCGGTGGCGCATCGCCACTCTATGATTGCTGATTTTATAAATGCCATTTTCGATTTCCACTTTTTTAAATTCATCATATTGCTGCAGGGCAGTGCCTCCTTTGGTAATATGTTGTAAAATTTCCAGCCATTCTTCTTTGGTCATTTCACGGAAACAATAAGTGGATTTTACTTCATCAAAAATTTCATCAGCAGCAAAACCCTCCGACAGAGCAAGGGTACAGAGCCACTGGATCAGCACATCAAAACAAAGCAGCATGGGTTCGCGGCTTTCAATAAAATTTTCCTTGATAGCCGATTTCAATGCAGCTACTTCCAGCAGTTCCAGTGAATGTGTTGGTAAAAAATAAATCTTGCTTACAGCATCAAAACTATGTCCACTGCGGCCGGCACGTTGTAAAAAACGGGCCACGCCTTTCGGACTACCCACCTGTATCACTGTTTCCACCGGGCGGAAATCCACACCCAGGTCAAGAGAAGAAGTGCAGACAACTGCTTTTAGTTTTCCTGCATGAAGCGCATCCTCCACCCATGTTCTCAATTCCCTTTCAATACTGCCATGATGCAGGGCTATGGCACCTGCCAGTTCAGGTGCTGCTGTCAGCAATTGCTGGTACCACAGCTCACTCATGCCTCTTGTATTTATAAAAATCAGTGTGGTCCGGCTATTGTTGATGATCGGAATAATTTTATCAATCAGTTTCAGGCCCAGGTGGCCCGCCCATGGATATTTTTCTATCTCATCCGGAAAAACAGATTGCACTTCAATCTTTTTATTCATCCCGGCATTTACTATCACTCCTGCATTTTTTAAAGGGGCTAGCAAAACCTCCTTCGCCTGTTCCATATTCCCGATCGTAGCACTGATTCCCCAGATTTTGAATTTTGAATTTTGATTTTTTAATTTTTCGTTATCTGACATTGCTGCCAGCCTCGACACTGCCAACTCCACCTGCACCCCCCGCTTACTCCCCAGTAGTTCATGCCACTCATCCACTGCAATTATTTTCAATGCAGAAAAAAAAGCAGGATAATCCTTTTGTGCCAGTAATAAATGAAGGCTCTCAGGAGTAATGATCAGCACTTCGGGCATGTTGTTTTTCTGCCGGGTTCTTTCTGCAGTGGGAGTATCCCCGTTGCGGATACCGATTTTCCATGGAAGGCCCAATTCATCAATTACTTCTTCCATTGCTCTGCCTACATCTTTGGCCAGTGCCCGCAATGGGGTGATCCATAAAAGCTGGAGGCCGGAATTTTTTATACTGGTATAATCATCGGGATGATGGTTAATGAAATCAATAAGGGCTCCCAGGAAAACGGAAAAGGTTTTTCCGCAGCCGGTGGGAGCATTCACCAAACCACTTTCCTTATTTAAAATATGTTGCCATGTTTTTTTCTGGAAAGCAAAAGGCTGCTGGTTTTTAGCAGCAAGCCATTCAGAAATAATTTTAAATCCAGGGGTTTTTTCAAGAGGGGGCATGCTGCAAACTTAGGCAGGATGGATCATTCATTGCGGTTCTCATTCAGCCTCAGCCCCGAAGTAGTTTTATAAAAGAAAAGTCTTCACGACGCTCAGCATTTTACTCATTTGAACATTTTACCTCTCCCCCCGTCAATATATTAATTAACCCAAGTTGCTAGTTAAAAAGAGCATCGAATAAAGAATAATTTT
>CAZOOT010000233.1:0-2984 GCA_964581455.1 uncultured Chitinophaga sp.
AAGAATGACAAAATAGAGATTGAAGTGCCTTTGGGAAACGAATTGTCAGAGAGACTGGACGCTGTTTTGAAATCACTTTATCTTTTATTTAATGAAGGTTATAATTCCTCTCATGCTGATACACTGATCAGAGATGAATTGTGTAATGAAGCGATGCGGCTTTGTTATCTTCTTTCAGAACATCCGGAAACGAAATTGCCGGAAACGAAAGCTTTAATGGCCCTGATGTGTTTCCAGGCTTCGAGACTGCAAGCCCGGTTAGATGAATATGGAAATATTGTTCTGTTGAAATTCCAGGATAGATCAAAATGGAATTATTCACTCATACAACAGGGGTTTAACTATATTGATTCAGCAACGAACGGGGATGAAGTCACCCCCTATCACCTTGAAGCTGCCATAGCTTCACTTCATGCTGCTGCACCATCTTTTGAACAAACTGACTGGAAAAGCATCTATCATTTATATGAGATATTATATCAACTGCAACCCAACCCGGTTGTAGCCATGAATAAAGCGATTGCCTCAGCATACACGTTTACCCGGAAAAAAGCCCTGGATGAATTACAGAAAATAAAAGGGCTCGAACATCATCATCTCTATTTTGCCACAATTGGTGAAATGTATTTTGAATTAAATGAAAAAGAAAATGCCCGGGCTTATTTTGAAAAAGCGATCAGCCTGACACAATCTCAAAGCGAGATACACTTGTTAAAAGAAAAGATCAATCTTTGTTGATTTCACCAGTTTCCTACATTTGTTCCATGCAATTGATTGAAGTAAGAGATAAATCAACAAATAGTGATTTTCTGAAAGTGAATGTTGATATTAATAAAAACAATCCCAATTATATCCGTCCGCTGGATAAAGACATCCTGGAAGTGTTTGATCCAAAAAAAAACAAAGCATTCCGGTTTGGACAAGCTTTCAGATGGATATTAAAAGAGGATGATGGAAAGCTGATCGGACGAATTGCGGCATTTACCAATAAAAAATATAAGAACAAAGGAGATGATGTTCCTGTTGGCGGAATTGGTTTTTTTGATTGTATCAATAACCAGGAGGCTGCAGATATGCTTTTTGATGTTGCCCGGCATTGGTTGTCAAAAAAAGAC
The DNA here is from genome assembly GCA_964581455.1 of uncultured Chitinophaga sp. GTDB lineage: Bacteria > Bacteroidota > Bacteroidia > Chitinophagales > Chitinophagaceae > VBAS01. The sequence goes on from CAZOOT010000233.1 coordinate 1,116, forward strand.
CAAAAAGCAATGGATGGCCCAATAAATTTTGGCGAGAGAGACAGGTGGTGGGGTCTGTTGATAGAAGGATTTCATGCTCCTGTTTATTGTCTTAATTATAACCCTCCCTATTACAAAACACTGTTTGAAAATTACGGATTTAAACCATTCTATAACCAAATCTGTTTGGGAGTGGATCCAAAGAAAGAGGTAAATCAGAAAATCATGGACCGTCATGCATATTTGTCTGCCAATCCTGATTATTCCGCCAGGCACATGAAAAAAAGTAAACTGGAAAAATTTGCATCTGATTTTGCTGTAGTTTATAACAAAGCATGGGCAGGACATGGTGGTTTGAAAGAATTAAAAAAAGAACAGGTAATTAGTTTATTTAAAAAAATGAAACCCGTGATGGATGAAAAAATCATGTGGTTTGCCTATCATAAAGAAGATCCTATTGCCATTTTTATAAATATTCCGGACCTGAATCAGTGGTTCAAATATCTGGATGGACAGTTTGATTTTTGGCATAAACTGAAATTCCTTTGGATAAAATTGACTAAGCCCAATAAGAAGTTTACCGGAATTGTTTTTGGGGTAGTGCCTGAGTTCCAGGCCAGGGGTATCGATTCCTATTTGATCAATGAAGCTAAAATGGTCATTCAGCCCCAGCGTTCTTATACAGAATATGAAATGCAGTGGATCGGTGAGTTTAACCCTAAAATGCTTAATATCGCCGATTCATTTGGAGATACATACCGAAGCCGGAAACTTACTACATACCGCTATTTGTTTGACAGAACAAAAGAATTTAAGCCACATCCTATTCTTGTGTAAAAGTTCTTAGTTCTGAGTTCACAGTTCTGAGTTTTTAAAGATCGATTTTTTTACATTTGTTGGTTCAGGAATAAGAAATTGGGTTATGGAGAAATTTATAGTTTCAGCAAGGAAATACAGGCCGCAATTGTTTGATACGGTTGTTGGGCAATCACATATAACCACCACATTGAAAAATGCAATCAGGAATAATCAACTGGCCCATGCGTTTTTATTTTGCGGACCAAGAGGTGTTGGAAAAACCACCTGCGCCAGGATACTTGCCAAAACTATTAATTGTGAAAACCAGACCAAAGACGGAGAAGCCTGCAATACCTGTAACTCCTGTCTTTCATTTAATGAAGGCACTTCCTTAAATATTCATGAACTGGATGCTGCCAGCAATAATTCAGTAGATGATATCCGAACCCTTGTAGACCAGGTTCGTTTTGCACCACAGGCCGGAAGATATAAGGTTTATATCATTGATGAGGTGCATATGCTCAGTTCATCTGCATTCAATGCTTTTCTAAAAACCCTGGAAGAACCGCCAGGTTATGCCATATTTATTTTGGCGACCACGGAGAAACATAAGATCATTCCAACCATACTCAGTCGCTGCCAGATTTTTGATTTTAAAAGGATCAATAATAACGACACCGTAGAACATTTACAGGAGATCTGTGATAAAGAAGAAATAAAAGCAGAGAAAGCTGCATTGCAGGTAATAGCACAAAAAAGCGAAGGCTGTATGCGGGATGCTCTCAGCATCATGGATAAAATCATAAGTTTTTCCAATGGAGAACTGAATTACCTGAATACACTTGAACATTTAAATATCCTGGATGCCGATTATTATTTCAAACTCATGGACTGTATGCTCACCCAGGACCTCAGCGGTGCCATGCTTTTATACGATGAAATAAACGGGAAAGGATTTGAAGGCGATCTGGTATTGAATGGATTTTCAGAATTTATACGAAACCTTCTGCTGTGTAAGGACGAAAAAGTAGCTATTTTATTAGAAACAGTGGAGAGTTATAAAGAAAAATTCTTTTCCACTGCAAAAAATAT
>CAZOOT010000234.1:0-2928 GCA_964581455.1 uncultured Chitinophaga sp.
AATAAAAAATAAAACTCCCAGTACCCAATTCATGATGTTCACAGTATATGAAAACGATGAAAAAGTTTTTGAAGCATTGAAAGCGGGAGCATCGGGTTATCTTTTAAAAAACACAGGTCTTATACAACTGATAGAGTCGTTGAAAGAATTATACAATGGTGGTAGTCCCATGAGTGCTAACATTGCCCGTAAGCTTGTAACACTTTTCAGGAGTGAACTAAAAGAAACAGCCAACTTAGAAATATTAAGCAACCGGGAAAATGAAATTCTTCAATTACTTGCCAAAGGATTGCTTTATAAAGAAATTGCTGATCAGCTTAGTATATCAGTGAGTACAGTCCGGCAGCACATACATCACATTTACGAAAAGCTGCATGTACAGAATCGTACAGAAGCCATTAATAAAGCGTTTGGAAAAAATTAATTTCAATTTTTTTACCATAACATTTGTCCTCCTGGAAAAGAAAGCCCCGATTGTCATCGGGGCTTTTAAATGTTGGCCAGAGAATCGAACTCTGCGGGGGAATTCAAAGGTCCCAGACAAATACCCAACATCTATAATTTATGAAGGCTTGTTCTTTTTGCAAGACGGCCCATATAAGTTTGTTTGTTCTTTATAATATAACTTACTTTTTTATCAAATTCAGCTTTACTTTTTAACCACTCCATAAATCGGGGCAATGGCTTTCCTTCTTTCAAATTATAATTAATACGGGCTGTCGCATGCTGAAACTTTTCCCATTTCTGTGCGGCAGGGTATGTATTATTCAGGGCAATGGTCTGCAACAGCAAGTGGTGCAACCTGAAATTATACTTATTGAATACGATCCCACTTTTACTTTTATAAGTTCCTGTAAAACCAATAGACAAGATACGATAAGCATCCGTTAAAGTCCTATCTGTAATACCTGTTGCCAATCTTGTTAATGCAAGTGCTTCAATAATAATTCCTGATTTCTCTTTATGGAAGCGATAAGGAGGTTTGACTTGTACTTCCCAGTCAGCAGAGCCAATAATTGACTGACGCTTTATAGTAGGATATTTAGAGAATATCTTTCCTGATGGCAAGTGAACTACTTTAGTTTTTATATTGAGAACAAGTCTGTCAATCGGAAGAAATCTCGACAACTTCTTAATAGAATTGCTGATCACGGCCGCGCCTGAAGCCAAAGACTTTTGAAATGGTATTAATAACATTGAATATGCAGATAATTTCAAACCATTGCTTATAAATCTCCGGCGGGATGTAGCTATGTTTTGGCGTTGATTCATTGTTGATATAATAAAAATATTTTTTATTTATGAAATAATAACCCGGGCAGGCTATAACTTTTGTTCTATATCAGGCCACGGGAAAAAACTTTCGTTCTATTGCCCGGCATGTACAGGGCGGGTAAATTTATTACCAAATATAAATATATGGCCCGCCTCATTTTTTTCTTCCTTTTTGCTTTTGTATTCTATTCTGCCTCCCTCTATTCACAAAAGTCACTTGACTCTGTTACGTCCAATTTTTTAAAAATAAAAATGCCTGTTGGCACAGTCAGGCTAAAAGCTGCTGACAGTATAAGAAAAACAACAGGCCTGCTGGATTCATTTACTGTTCTTAAAGATTATTCTTTGAATAAATACAGCGCCGAAAGTTTTTATTTACCAAACTATGATTCCTTAAAAGCAAGATTGGATAGAAATAATTGGACAATCACTCGGCTTGGTGGTACAAATTCTTATAGTATTGGCGGAACTACATATTATTCCATAAAAAAAGACAGCTTCAATTATCTCGCTGTTATTACACAACAGGGTGAGCAAACAATGGTTTCAATGAAACCACTTTCGGTTGAATCGTCTTCATCTCCTTTTACCCAAATAAATAAGATTGTAGCATCAGACCGGATGATTAGTGCTGAATTTGGCCGGGCAGTAGCGATCACTAATAATTACGCAGTCGTTGGTGTACGATTAGAAGATAATGATGCGGAAAGCAAAAATCCAATGTTGGATGCAGGCGCCATTTACGTTTATGAAAGAAGCCCCGACAATAAATGGAAACAGGTACAGAAAATAGTTGCATCCGATAGATCGAAAGGTGCCAATTTCGGATGGTCTGTTGGAATCAGTGGCAATACAATTGTTGCAGGAGCCATTTATGAACGCTTTGATGCTTCTGGTCGTAATGAATCAATCTCTGAAGGAGCTGCTTATGTTTTTGAACGGGGTTCTGATGGCATTTGGAAGCAAACACAAAAACTGCTTTCATCAGCAAGGGAAGGATATAATTATTTTGGAACTGCAGTAGGAGTTGATGAAAATATTATTGTGGTGTCGGCTCCGGGTCATTCAAGAGATTCATCAGACAGACAGGAAGGCGGCATTGGTGATGCCGGGGCAATTTTTGTTTTTGAAAAAAAAGGTAACAATTGGAGACGTGTTCAAAAACTGGTAGCCAGTGACAGGCAACATGCAGCCGGTGTGGGAAATTCTCTTGCAATCAGTGCTAATTATATTATTGCAGGCTCAACCGGACAACATACCGATGTTAGTGGTGGAAACAGAATGGAAACAGCCGGTGCTGCTTACATCTGGGAACGAATGGAAGATGGCAAATGGGGAAAAGCAAAAAAAATAGTTGCCGGCGATCGTACTCCGTATGATGATTTTGGTTTTTCAGTAGCTATTAATAGTGACAATGCAATAGTAGGTGCAAATGCTGTGACGCTGAAAAAAACAGATGAAAACAACGATCCCAATAGTGGCGAAGCTTATATCTTTTCACGTAATGAAAGCGGAGAATGGAAAGAAGTGATGGCAATATTACCAAATGACAAAAAAGACAGGGATCTCTTTGGTAACAGTGTTGGCATCAGTGGCAACTATGCAATTGTTGGTTCGCCTAAAGGCGATACAAAAAACAGGGACGTTGGTGTC
>CAZOOT010000235.1:0-2918 GCA_964581455.1 uncultured Chitinophaga sp.
AACCGGCATTGATATTTTTTCTCAATTCTCTTGCCATAGAAATTAATTTATCTGCGGTATAATGTTCCAGACCTTTAAAATTTTTCTGTACATCCACAATAGCATAAAAATTTCCTCCGTATGCAACATCAACTGCCAATTCACCCAATTCAGGGCAATCCACTTTAAGATCAGTTGAATGTAAAAAGGAAGCAACGTTTTTCAACTTTACACTTTTAACTTTTGAGTTTTCACTTATGTATTCTATGTTCACCAAACCCGCCGGTGTTTCCATTTTTATAATACCCTGAGATTTCGGAATAACCAAACCTTCCTCAATTGCAATAGTGATCGTACCAATTGTTCCATGTCCGCACATAGGCAGGCATCCGCTTGTTTCTATAAATAAAACAGCAAAATCATTTTGCGGATCATGCGGTGGATAAAGAATACTTCCGCTCATCATGTCATGTCCGCGGGGCTCAAACATTAAACCTTTGCGTATCCAGTCAAATTCATTTAAAAAATGTTGGCGTTTTTCACTCATCGTATTGCCTTTTAATTCCGGCCCGCCTTTGGCTACCAGGCGTACAGGATTGCCACAAGTATGTGCATCAATACAATGGAAAATATGTTTCATAAATACACTGGTTTACAATATGAAACTAAGTTACAGAACAACTTCTGAAACCATGTACACAAATTTTTCCAGCTCCGGAATTCATTAATTTTTCCCGTTTATATAATTAATTCCCGGTTTCATGCAACATTCGTCCAAAACTTTTTACTTTATATAAAACAGTTACCTGGCATTAACGGTTATCATACCCTCAACAGAAGTGTTGATTAAGCAATGTATTGATGGAGTGCCATCAGGATACAGGATATTATATGATCGTTATTCAAGGTCCATGTTCAATACAGCTCTTAGAATTGTAAACCGTGTGCCGGATGCAGAAGATGTATTACAGGAATCTTTCACAGATGCATTTATGCAACTGAGGCATTTTGAAAATAAATCAACTTTTGGTGCATGGCTAAAACAGATTGTTGTTAATAAAAGCATCAATCATTTAAAAAAGCAACGCCTCAGCCTGCTTGATTTGGATAATGTGAATGAACAGGAGGCAGGTGAGGAAGAAACTGATGAAGAGAATGTTTATTTCACGGTTGACTTGATAAAACAGGCATTGGAAGATCTGCCCGATGGTTACAGAACGGTTTTGTCACTTTATTTATTTGAGGGATATGATCATGAAGAAATTTCAGAGATACTTCATGTAGCACCTTCAACCGTAAGAACCCAATACATAAGAGCTAAGAAAAAATTGTTATCTCTCTTAAAAATCTCAAAGGCTTATGAACAATAACCTGGAAAAATTTATTCAAAAAAACCGCCCAGACTTTGACAAAGAAGTTCCCGGCAAAAATGTTTGGTCAAATATTGAAAAAACAATCCCTGTAATAAAAGAAAAGAAGCGTTTTTCAGTAAAAGAATTTATTAAATGGAGTGCCGCAGCAACAATTGTATTTGCTGTCATTACATCAGGTTATTTTATTTATATAAAGAAGTATAGCCAGGAACCAACACCAACTGTTCAGATTCCTGCTGGTGAAAACAATAATATAAATTATGAAGAATTGAGCACCCTGATGCCAGGAAATATTGCTGAAATCGAAAAAATTTATACTTCAATTGTAACTAGCCGGCAGGAATTAAAAAGTGCCGCATCCGGTCAACCGGAATTATATAAACAGTTCCTGGATGATCTGTCTGCCCTGGAAAATTCTTTTCAGCTACTAAAAAACCAATCAACGGTAACTACAAATAAAGATCTTATTATTAAAGCCATGATTCAGAATCTCCGGTTGCAGGCAGAATTATTGTACCGGCAACTGATGATTACAAATGAATTCAGCCAAAAAACAAAACAAAATGAAAAAGGTATTTAAACTTACATTAACCCTCGCAATGATTTTATCTGCTACTACTCTTTTTGGACAAAAAGAAAAAGTAAAAGAAGAAAAAAGATATGAGCATTTTAAAGAACGTGATATCTCTAAAACATACCCGGCAACCGGCAACTCACTTAATATTGAAAATAGTTTTGGAGCCGTTAAAGTTTCTACCTGGAACAAAAACGAAATAAAAGTAGATGTGCATATTGAAGCCAGTTCAGACAACAAGGAGCATGCAGATAACGTCTTTGCAAATATTGATGTATCGGAAAGCAAAGAAGGCAATAAGATTAATTTTAAAACCATAATTAAAAATCACGATAGACATGAGTGGTGTAAAAATTGCAAAAGCAATATGCGAATCAATTATACGATTCAAATACCCTCAGGAAACAAACTGGATATTAATAACTCTTTTGGCTCTACAGAGATTCCCGATTTCAGCGGACCCTTATCTATAGTTTCCAAATTTGGAAGCTTACAAACCGGCAAATTATCGAAGGCGGAAAAACTGCAGGTGGAATTTGGCTCGGCTGATATAGAAAGTATAAATAATGCAAATGCAGTGTTTAAGTTCTCCAGTTTGAAAATTGAAAACCTTTCGGGCAGCGCAAAGCTGAATATAGAATTTTGCAATCCAAGCAGAATAATCCTGAATAATGATTTGAAATCTTTAAATATTAAACAGTCTTATAGCACTATCAATCTGAAACCAGTTACTAATTTCTCTGCCAGCTATAATATCCAAACCAACTTTGGGAGTTTTAAAAACAAAACCGATGCAGATATAAAACGAACTGACACACCGGACAAATATGGCCCCGACAGTAAAAAAAATTATGAAGGAAAATCAGGAAACGGTAATGTAAAAATTGATGTGAATTCAAACTTTGGCACTATTATACTTGGAGATGCCAGCGAAGAAGAAATGAAACAAAAAAATAAAGAAAAGACTAAAGAAAGGAAAAACTTAAGCTGAA
>CAZOOT010000236.1:0-1033 GCA_964581455.1 uncultured Chitinophaga sp.
CATAAAAAAGGTTTAATGGTGAATGATTTTTGTTTCTGAATTTTCATTGTTCTGGGTTTTTATTTCTATTGATTTCATAATGCTAATCTACTCTCTGCAACAGCCCATTCATAACTGAATTTTGCATTAACATTTTTTTGATTTGCATTTTTTGCAACAGGATGAATAACCTGGTTTCTTTGAAATAAAAAAAAACATCAGTTATTTTTTGGCAAAACCTATCCCCCTCCCGGTAACAATACGGTTACCGGGATGAGTAATAGCTATAAATAAATGAGCTAAATTTTCCTGATACTATTTACAGAACATTGTAAGCAAAGCTTACATAATACATGCCTCCGATATAGGGATTACCAAATCCTGTCTGGTAAAATTTATTGGTGATATTGGTGCCGCCCAGTTTGATCATGGATTTTATTTTCGGGAATTTATAATTGACCTGTGCATCGAGGGTACTGTAGGCTTTTACATTTCCATCGGCTAACCCAGCGCCTTCCCAGAAGAATTTATCCTGCCATCTCAGGTTTATACTGAACCCGGTTCTCTTTGTTTTTCCCAAACCGCTGTTGCCAAAGCCGGCATTCACCCGGTATTTTGGCGTATTAAATCCGGCCATGAACCCGGTAGGTATATTGGTAAGATTATCGGTGTAAGCATTAAAAGAGGAGAAAAAATTCTTTGCCATTTTATAATCAAAACCAATACCGGCTCCCCAGGTATTTACTTCGTTGTCGCTGTTTACTACTACAGAATAGGGTTTATGGGTAGTTGTAGGTTGTACCAATACAATTCTTCCAAGGAAGTCAGTGTACTTACCAAAATAGGCATACAGATCCACCAGTAGTTTTTTATTGATAATACTTTTATATCCTGCTTCAAAAGACCGCATGCTTTCAGGTTTTAAATCTTTGTAAACAAAAGGTGCCGGTGCTGCCGGGGGATTGTACACATAGGTTGGGTTTGTTTTTACATCCATATAATTATTTACCCACGGAAGTCCGCCTAAAAGAAATACAGAACCCACGTCCAGTTT
>CAZOOT010000236.1:1043-2918 GCA_964581455.1 uncultured Chitinophaga sp.
GGAAATTATGATCTCCGGCTATTTTTATCAGCGCTGTAAGTCTTGGAGTGAATTTGCCTTTGAAATTTTCATTTTTATCAAAACGGCTGGCTGCAGAAAGAACAAGGTTTTCATTCAGTAATTTTTTTGTGATTTGAGCATAGCTTCCCCATTCGTTTATTTTAATGGGGTTTAATGAATCAATAAACAAAGTTCCTTTCGAATCGAGAATGTATTTTTTTATATTGCCGCCAACAATGATTTCTGCAAATTTGATTTTATCAGAAAAATTATACTGTCCTTCGCCCATCCATAGCTGTGATTTTTCTAGAAACAATCCGCCATTCGGAATCGGTGTTTTTCTTACCTGGTCAAAAATCTGTTTGAATTGTGAGCTTCCTGCAACCGGGCGGCCCTGGTCTGCAAAACCACGACCAGCGGCATGTAGTTGCGATGCTGCAGCAAATACAGCGTCTTGTGCCTGGCTGAGGCTTCCGCCATTCATCAATACACTCTGAAAAATCTGACCTCCTCCTGTTGCAAATGCTCCAAAATATTGCGGGTACCAACTGCCATTAAGATTAGCAGTATCAAAACTTCTTTTCCATGCTTCATTTACATATTGAGAAGTGACTGTTGCACTGTAAGCTTCGCCGGCATCTTCCTGCGTTGTGTAGCCACGTAAAAACCAGTTTTTATTTTTAAGCTCCATTTTATACTGTCCAATTTTTATATCTTTTAAAGCATACCGGTTGTTTCCGGAAAAAACCGTATTACCGGTTGCCCAATGCCCGGCTACGATGGCTTCTGTATTATCCTTAAACCGGTAATGCAGCGCTCCTGATAATTTGATGTTTTTTGTTTTGGGATCTATCACATCTATCTCATTGTAACCTGTACGGGAAACAGCCTGCGGGCTGGTTAAAAACCTGGCAAATATTGTTTGAAACTGAGTGGATGAATTCATGAATGCCCTGAGGTCAACGGTCGTTTCATCTCCATACACATTCACGCCGTCATAATTCGGATCAGTTTGTCTTGTTCCGGGAATAACTTTTCCACTGGCACCGCTTCGCAGATAATTGCCGGAATCATTAGCCAGCCAGTCATTGGCCTGTAAATATTGCGCCCCGATTTTAAAAGCAATCCTGTCGTTGAAATTTTTTGCCCAACGCAAAGTGTAATCATTATAAAAACCCGGTTTATTCCTTTGGCCTTTTCCAATATCCGTAATACCATTTTTTACCTGTACCGATAAGCCTGGATATTTAAATGGATTTTTACTGCTTAACAGGATAGTGCCATTAACACCTCCCGGTCCATATAGTGCTGAGGATGCACCGGGGAGTATTTCAATACTTTCAATATCAAGGTCAGTCAATCCTACAAAATTTCCAACTGAGAAATTCAGACCCGGGGCCTGGTTATCCATGCCATCCATCAATTGATTTACTCTTGAGCTGCCACTGCCATTAAAACCCCTGGTGCTGTAGGTTTTGTAAGTAAGACTGGAAAGTGTAACGTCCAATCCTTTTTTTGAAAGCAAATGACCATAAGGATCCGCAGGAGAATTGATAAAATCGGCTTTACCGGCTCTTTCAATGGAGACTGCTGAGTTGGTGATTTTTCTTTCTACCCGGTCGCCGGCCAGTACCAGTACATCAAGTACTCTTTCATTGGGCATGAGCATAACCGATATTTCATCAGTTCCCGAATTGGTTATTTCCTGTGTTTCATACTCCACTGATGAAATGACCAGTATAACCGGTAGCGCAGCAACGTAAATAATGAAATTTCCCCGTCCATCTGTAACGGTTCCTGCTTTACTGTTTTTTTCTTTTACAGATGCGTTTGCAAGCGGTTCATTTTTTTCATCAGTTACTTTTCCTTTAATTA
>CAZOOT010000237.1:0-2903 GCA_964581455.1 uncultured Chitinophaga sp.
TGGAAAGTGCAAGACTCTTTGATGAAACAAAACGTTTATTAAAAGAAACCAAACAGCGAAATGCTGAATTGGCTGTCATCAATAGTGTACAGGACGGATTGGTAAGAGAAATGGATATGCAGGGTATTTATGAACTGGTGGGAGAAAAAATCCGGGAGATTTTTGATGCCCAGGTTATTGATATTGTTACTTACGACAACAGAACAAACCTGATTGAAGACCGCTACTCTTACGAAAAAGGCGACCGTTCTTTACTTGGGCCCAGAGCACCGAAAGGTTTCCGGAAACATGTGATAGATACCGGTCAGCTTTTACTTCATAACGATAATGTGGAAAGAGCCATGCGGGAATTTGATAATGAAATTATGATTGGTGAAATGCCGAAATCACAGGTCTATGTGCCCATGATCACCGGTGGAGAAGTAAATGGCATCATCAGCTTACAGAATATTGATCATGAACATGCATTTTCCGAATCGGATATCCGGCTAATAAATACACTGGCTAATACCATGAGCATTGCATTAGGTAGTGCAAGGCTTTTTGATGAAACCAAACGTTTACTTAAAGAAACAGAACAACGCACAGCAGAACTTTCAGTCATCAACAGTGTGCAGGAAGGTTTGGTGAAGGAAATGGATATTCAGGGTATCTATAACCTGGTTGGAGAAAAAATGAGGGCTATATTTAATGCCCAGGTTTTTGATATTGTTACCTACGATAAATCAACCAGCCTGATTGAAGACCGCTATACTTACGAAAAAGGCGATCGGACATTACTGGGTCCAAGACCATTGAAAGGATTCAGAAAACATGTAATAGATACTGCAAGACCATTAGTCATTAATAATAACCTTGATGAACAGAGATTGATCTATGATCAGAAAGTACTGACCGGTGAAGGAGCCAAATCGCTGGTAATGGTTCCCATGATTGCGGCTGGTGAAGCTACCGGTGTGATCAGCTTGCAGAACCTTGACCAGGAAAATGCTTTTCCGGATTCTGATGTCAGGCTTTTAGGAACACTGGCCAGCAGTATGAGTGTAGCATTGGAAAATGCAAGGCTCTTTGATGAAACTACCAGGTTACTTAAAGAAACTGAACAACGGACAGCTGAATTGGCCGTAATCAACAGTGTGCAGGATGGACTGGCTAAAGAACTGGACATCCAGGGCATTTATACACTTGTTGGCGAAAGAATCAGGGAATTGTTCGATGCACAGGTTATAGCAATTGCTACTTTTAACCATGAAGACCAAACTGAAAAGTTTCAATACATGGTTGAAAAAGGAGAACGTTTTTACCCGGAGGCAAGGCCTTTGGGTAAATTAAGGCTTCACTTAATTAAAACACAAAAGAAAATTATCATAAACAGACTGGAAGAAGGATATGCATGGTTTGGAACTGAAGTAATACCAGGAACTGAACCAATAAAATCTGCCGTTTTTGTTCCCTTGATTATTGGCGATAAAATTACCAGCTATGTAACCCTTCAGAATATTGACAGAGAAAATGCATTCAGCGAATCTGATATAAGGCTTCTGGAAACACTGGCCAATAGTATGAGTGTGGCTTTGGAAAATGCAAGGCTCTTTGATGAAACCACGAGATTATTAAAAGAAACCGAACAACGTACTGCTGAATTAGCGGTGATCAATAGTGTGCAGGATGGCTTGGCAACTGAACTGGATATACAGGGTATTTATAACCTGGTGGGTGACAGGATCAGGGATCTGTTCGATGCACAGGTTGTTGCTATTGCCACTTTCAATCATGAAGATGCAACAGAAAAATTTCAATACATCGTTGAGAAAGGAGAACGTTTTTACCCGGAAGCAAGGCCGTTTGATAAATTAAGAACCCATCTGATTGCCTCCCGTCAGAAAATTTTAATTAACAGCGATTTCATTGAAGCATATAATAAATTCGGCATGAAAGCAGTCAGTGGAACAGCGCTTCCAAAATCTGCTTTATTTGTTCCATTAAGCATCGGCGATAAAATTACCAGCTATGTCACCCTGCAGAATATTGACAGGGAAAATGCATTCAGCGATTCGGATGTGCGGTTGCTGGAAACATTAGCCAACAGCATGAGTGTGGCTTTGGAAAATGCAAGGCTCTTTGATGAAACAAATCGTTTACTGAAAGAAACTGAACAACGTACTGCAGAATTAGCTGTGATCAACAGTGTGCAGGATGGCCTGGCCAAAGAACTGGATATGCAGGGAATTTATGATCTGGTTGGTGACCGGGTGCAAAAACTCTTTAATGCGCAAGTTGTACTTATTTCTACTTTTGATCTTGATAATAAGACCGAACATTTCAATTACTTTTTTGAAAATAATGAAAAAGTAAAAGCCGAATCCAGGCCTATCAATAAGCTGAGACAATTATTAATTGATAAGAAATACAGCATTTATATAGATACAGAAGAAAAGGCAAGGGAGGAATATGGAATAACGGCCATAGGAGATACCCAAATGCCCAAGTCTTTTTTGTTTGTACCTATGCTCTCAGGAAATGTCATCAGGGGTTACGTCAGCCTCCAAAATATTGCTAAGGAAAATGCATTTTCTGAATCCGATATACGATTGCTTGAAACATTATCCAGCAGCATGAGTGTGGCGCTGGAAAATGCAAGGCTCTTTGATGAAACAAATCGCTTATTAAAAGAAACAGAACAGCGTACAGCAGAGCTGGCTGTGATCAACAGTGTACAGGAAGGCCTTGTTCGGGAAATGGATATGCAGGGAATTTATAACCTGGTTGGTGACAGGGTGCAAACTCTTTTCAATGCCCAGGTAGTACTGATTGCCACTTTTGACCTGGAAAATAAAACAGAACATTTCAATTACTTCTTTGAAAATAATGAAAGAGTAAAAGCGGATTCAAGACCCATCAAT
>CAZOOT010000238.1:0-2705 GCA_964581455.1 uncultured Chitinophaga sp.
AGAACATGAGTAACGCTTATAATGGAATTTTCGGCCAGGGGATGGGGATTATTATAGCTTCCATGATTGCTTTCTTAATCGGACAACTGGTGGATGTATTTATTTTTCACGGTATAAAAAAGAAAACAGGGGAAAAGCATGTATGGCTTCGGGCTACAGGATCAACGCTTGTTTCACAGTTCATTGATAGTTTTGTAGTGCTGGTAATTGCTTTCTATGTATATCCAAAATTGGTTCCCAGCCAGGGTAGTGCATGGCCAATAAACCAGATTCTGGCCATTGGCGTGGTAAATTATATTTATAAGTTTGTTGTTGCAATATTACTCACACCGGTAATTTATTTTATGCATCATCGGATCGATAGCTATTTGGGGAAAGAAACTGCAGATGAGATGAAGAAAGCAGCAATGGGAGAGTAGGGAGGTTGATTGACAATATGCAATAGACAATATTAAATGCTTACAACTGATTTTTCATTACTCATTACTCATTACTGATTACTCATTACTCATAATTCATGCTTTAAAATTCCCTGATCATTTTTGCTACGATCTTATCAATCGGAAGTGTAACAGTTTGCTCTGAAAAATTTTCCCAGTCAATAAGACGGAAAGTTTCTGTTTCTCCTGTCTTTTGATAGATCTTCATTTGGTCTTCATCAAAATCAAACAATTCTATTCTGACAGGCACTTTAATTGGTTCAAGTTGTTTAACAAAATAGTAAATAGAAATGATCTGATGATCCGGGTTGAATGCTGATTGCTGGTAATAATCTGTAGTATATAAATGTTCGCCTATTTCACTTTCAATTCCCAATTCTTCTTTTAATTCCCGTTTTAAACAATCCCTGGTGCCTTCTCCAAACTCAAGTCCGCCTCCCGGAAATTTAGTATAATAACCTCCGCGGATATATTCATCTGCAACCAGCACTTGCTTTTTTTCATTGATGAGAATTCCATATACCCTGATATTGAATCGTTGCATTCGGATTTTGTTTATTTGAAAATGAAAACAGAAGGTCAGATCGTAATTGTGCCCGAAAAAACTTTTTCAGCAGGGCCACAAAGCCAGATATTTTTAAAACTGCCATCTACTGTCCGGTCAAATTCTACATTTAAATGTCCACCAGGAGTTTCTATTTCTACTTCATTAAAACCACTTTCATTGTGAAAACAGACAATGGCAGCTGCTGTAACACCGGTGCCACAACTTAAAGTTTCATTTTCAACCCCGCGTTCATAAGTGCGGACGATTATTTTATCTGGTTCTGCAAGCTGTTCAACAAAATTTACATTGATCCCTTCTTTTTCAAATTCTGAACTATTTCTTATTTCTTTTCCCTTTTTATAAACGTCCAGTTTCATTACATCCGGAGTCATTTTGACAAGATGAGGTGATCCTGTATCTAAAATGAAATCTAAATGGTGCCGTTGTATTGAATCCACGTCTTTCATCTTTAAAGAAACGATGCCATCTGAAGCAATTTTTGCTTTATGTTCTCCGTCAGATGCAGTGAACAAAAAATGTTCTTTAATAATTCCGGAATGAAAGGCAAATTTTACTATACACCTGCTCCCGTTTCCACAAAGACTTCCGGTATTTCCATCGGCATTATAATAGGTCATATCAAAATCATATCCTTCCTTTTCATTGAACATCATCAGGCCGTCAGCTCCTATTCCGAAGTTTCTGTTACAAAGTTTTTTTATCGTAGCTGCGTTAAGATCTGAGTATTCCCCGGATCTGTTATCCAGTATGATAAAATCATTTCCGGTTCCCTGGTATTTATGAAAATTTATTTCCATTTTATTTTAAAACATTTTCAGAAATTATTTCAAGTGCTTTTTCAATCAGGTTTTGAACTGCAGCTTTCCCATCTTTCGAAAATTCTTTTCTCACCCTGTTTGCTACCACTACATTTAATGAAAGACATTGGTGCCCCATTAATTTTCCAAGACCATAGATGGCTGAAGTTTCCATTTCAAAATTAACAATCCTGTGTTGTCCAAACCGGAATTGTGTAAGCCGGTTGATCAAATCCGGGTTGCTGATTCCTAATCTTAATATTCTGCCCTGGGGGCCATAAAACCCCGGACAAGTAACAGTAATTCCATGGTGAAAGTCTTTTACAAAATGCTTTAATAAAGAACCGGCAGCACCTGATAGATAAGGATTGCCAATTGGACCATGCATTTGTGTATGCGTAACAAAAGAATGAAGCAGTTGTTTCTCTTCTTCATTTTGTTCAATGCGGTAAAAATTCAACAGATTATCTATCCCTAATCCATGTGTGGAGGCGATCAGGCTATCTACACGAATATCGGGTTGCAATCCGCCACAGTTACCGATCCTGATAAAGTTCACATATTGGATCTTTTTTTTTATTTCCCGAGTAATAAAATCGATATTGACCAGTGCATCCAATTCATTCAGGGCGATATCAATATTATCAGTTCCTATACCAGTTGACATAACTGATATTCTCTTGCCTCCAAGCAATCCGGTATGTGTAATAAATTCTCTGAATTGAAGTTTATGTTCAATCGCATCAAAATGTTTACTGACTTCTTTTACCCGGTCCGGATCACCTACAAGTATTATCGTATTACCGATTTCATTGGGTTTTAGATTTAAATGGTAAATAGCTACTCTTGTATTTAGAATTAATTCTGATTCAGCAATTCTTGTAATTCCTTTGTCTCTTA
>CAZOOT010000239.1:0-2691 GCA_964581455.1 uncultured Chitinophaga sp.
GAACCGGGTAGATCACTTTATCTCCTTTATCACAAATGGCACGGAAAGCGGCATAAATAAGCGGCCGGCCTCCGCTTGCTACAAGAATTTCACTTATTGAATAATCCAGCTTTTCTGTTTCTTTTAAAAAAGAAACGATTGCTTCTCTTAAATCAAGGTTGCCTTCGGCCGCAGGATAATTTGTAAAATGATTCCTGTAAGCATTTACTATTTCATTTTCCAGTTCTTCAGGAATTGGAAAAATGGAAGGATCGAAATCGCCAACAGTAAAATTATAGATCCGTTCACCCTGGCGGATCTTTTCGCGGATCTCGCCGCCGAGCTTTACGATCTCAGAACCAATTAATGTTTCAGCTAAATTTGACAACTTCATGGATAGCAACTTTCGGTTTTCAAAAAAAATATTTCCAGAATTAAAATATGATCCGGGCAAATGTAAAATGAATGATGGATAATTCAAGAATAAAAAAGGCCCACTAAAATGTGAGCCTTCTGTTTATTCAGATTATTGAATCGGTTTGTAATCTTTAAACAAATTCACTTTCGTGTTATCTACCTGCTGACGGTAATCTTTCCATTTTCTATCAAGGAATGCATTGATCTTACCAACTACATCAGCAATTGCTTTCTCCGCATTTGTTATCAATGTTTCTTCCTGTACGCCTGGCGCCACCATTTTACTTCCAATGGATTGCTGTGCTAATTGCATTTGTGTCATCACTGTTACTTCAAAACTGCGGGTAATTCCCTGCTTGTCTGAAGTTTTTCCGCTGATGATTTCCCGGATCGCTTTTATTTCATCCTGCATTTTGGTGGTTGTTTTGCGCAGCGAGTCTGCATCTTTTCCTTCTACACCTTTTAACTGTGCCTGCATTTTTGTACATACTTCATCTGTTTCTGTCAGGCGATCCATTCCTTCAGTTAATTTTTCAGAACTTATTTTCAGACGGTCAACCATTTTCTTCTGTGCCATTTTAATATCATTTCTGTCGCCAAGTCTCGGGTCATCTTTTACAGTTACAAAAGTTGAATCAGATGACCTTGCATACGAAACGACCAACTTATATGTTCCTGGTAATACCTGCTGTCCTCCTGGCTCAGGTGTGCCGGGCAGCGGTTTAGGGCTTCCGGGCTGACGAACACCTTTTTCCTCCATACCCCAATACAGACGATTGAAACCACTATCTACAGTCCATCTTAAGGTTCTTATCAATTCATTATTCATATTGTAAACTCTGGCGATAGCGCTATCACCTCTTCTTCCAACTGGGCCACCCTGACCAAATCCTCCACGACCTCCACGTCCACCTTGCTGACCGGGTACAAATGCTGGCTGAATAGTTTCCGGTACATTTTGTACAGGTTGTGATACCGCAGCAGAGTCCGGTCTTTTTGGTTTATTGATGTAGAAAGAAATTTCTGCACCACGTCTTCTGTTTTCAGCATCCCACAATCCCATTGTGCTCCATTCATAACCAGTTGCAGCTTTATATTGTGCCTGGTAAGCTTCGGGTGCAGGAAAAACCGTAATTGGATTTTTATACGCCATACCTTTATTAGAAGCTGCAGCCCGTAATGGCCTGATATCATCCAACACCCAAATTGCACGACCAAAAGTTGCAATCACTAAGTCGGCTTCTCTTTCCTGTATAGCAAGATCATAAGTAGAAACGGAAGGATATCCATTTTTCCATTGTTCAAAAGAATTTCCATTATCAAGACTTACCCATAATCCATGTTCGGTTCCTAAAAAGATCAGGTTGGGTTCTGCGGGATCCTGAATCATGCACAAAGCATATCCTTTCACTTTGCTTTCATCGGCCATTCTAATCCACGTTTTACCATAATCTGTTGTTCTGAAAAAATAAGGTTTGAAATCGCCACGTCGATAATCATTGGCTACCACAAATGCTTCTCCGGCGTTATAAGTAGATGCTTTTATTTGTGTGATCCATATACCAAGAGGTAATCCTGGTATTTTGCCACGGAAATTTGTCCATGTTTTTCCACCGTCTCTTGTCAGTTGCACATTTCCATCATCAGTACTTATCCAGATTGTTCCCTTTTCTTTTGGAGATGGGGCAATTGCAAGAATAGTACAATGAGTTTCTGCGCCAGTAATATCCAGTGTTAATCCACCTGTATTCTGAAAGGCATTAATTTTTACGGGGTCATTGGTTGTAAGGTCTGGTGAAATAGTTTCCCAGCTTATTCCTTTATTAGAACTCTTGTGTAAAAACTGGCTGGCATAATAAATTGTTTTTTTATCAAATGGGTCTTGTGCTATGGCAGAATTCCAGTTCCATCGAAGTTTTGTTTCCGGATCAAGTGCAGGAGGTTTTAAAAACCAACTTTCCCCGGTTGTCCAATTTCTTTTTCCCAGGTTACCTCCCTGGCTCATACTATATACCCATTTGGCGTCTTCAGCATCGGGCATTACGTCAAATCCATCTCCACCGCCAACATTATTCCAGTAATAATTTCTGATACCGCCATTGGTCCAGGTATAAGCAGGACCATGCCAGCTTCCGTTATCCTGCATCCCACCCATTACATTGTAGGGGGTTTCATTGTCTACATTAATATGGTAAAATTGCCCTACCGGAATTTTTTCATCAAACACCCAATTCTTTCCTCTGTCTCTTGAAATTCCAATACCACCATCATTTCCTTCAATAATATGGTTAGGAT
>CAZOOT010000240.1:0-2665 GCA_964581455.1 uncultured Chitinophaga sp.
CATCCGCTCGTGGTTAGGTAAAAAAACTAAGGATGAGATAATTGTGTATTGAGGAGCTACGAAAAAAAAAACAGCTACCTGATTAAAGCAATACTGCCCTTTGTTTTGTGTTGTGTATTAGAATGTGTAATGGCATTAAAATTATAAACATAAACTCCTTCCGGAAGCAATCTTCCCTTGAAAGCGCCATCCCAAACTCCATCAGGCTCCTTAGTTTCAAAAACCAATTCGCCCCACCTGTCAAAAATCATAAGATGAAAGTTTTTAAAACATCCACCCATGATTTGGAACCAATCATTGATTCCGTCACCATTGGGCGAAAAGGCATTCGGAATATAAAATAAATCGCAGTTACATTCTTCCGCGGTTTTTGGGGTTAAATTCAGAATCACTACGCTATCGCAAGTTGTGATTCTCGGTATTGTATCATAATAATATCCCTGAGAAATTAGAATTTCATTATTGAAAACAAATGTCTCCCCCGGACAAATAGCATCTTCTATTTCTGATGTTTCAAGAGGAATTAAGCTCAAAACTGTTCTGACTAAAGATTTACATCCGGCATCAGTAACTAAAGTATCATAGTAAATTCCTGCTTCAAATTGCTCCTCACCACCCACAAAGTATAGTTTGCCATAACAAACTGATGTGTCCACTTCAACAGTAACAGGAGGTAAAATATTTAAAGCTGTAATTATAATGCTATCGCATCCACCTGAAGCTAAGAGAGTATCGAAATAAAGTCCCGACTCAAATTGGTCTGTTCCTGACAGAAAAACTGAAGTCCCGAAACAAATGTTTGTGTCAGCATAAACCATAATTGAATCATTTACAATTAAATTAGTAATCACTATGCTATCACAACCGCTTGCAGTCAAAAGTGTATCTGTAAATATTCCTGATGCAGTTTGCTCATCTCCACCTGCAAAATAATAGTTGCCATAACAAATGGCTGTATCAACAATTGTCGTTGATGTGTCTGAAATAAACAAGTTGAGAACTCTGATGCTATCACATCCTGTTGATGCAATTAATGTATCTGAATAAATACCTGTAACTTTTCTATGCAATCCTCCGGCAAAAATCGAATCACCAAAACATAAAAAGGTGTCTGTAATAATGGGTTCATTAAGGATATTCAGATTTGTGATAAAAATGCTGTCACAACCTATTAATGAAGTTAGAGTATCATAATATACACCTGAAGTTGATTGATTGTCACCTCCGGCAAAAAATTGAATGCCATAGCAAATTGATGTATCAATGAATGAAACAGAAAGCGGTATAACAGTAAGGTTGGTAATCACCAAACTATCACATCCACCGGCAGCAATTAAAGTATCGAAATAGGTTCCAGAGTTATTTTGAAATGAACCTCCGGCATAATATGGTGTTTCTTCACATACAGTGGTATCTATAATTGTTCTGATATCTATAACAAATAGGTTAGTTAAAATGATACTGTCGCATCCAATAGCGGTGATAAGTGTATCGTAAAAAATACCATCGGAAAATTGATTGGCACCTCCCGCAAAATATGAAGATCCAAAGCAAATGGAAGTATCTATTATCGTAATTACAGTATCTGAAACATATAAGTTGGTAATAATAATGCTGTCGCATCCCGTTGAAGTTATTAGTGTATCTGAATAAGTTCCTGAAATGTTTCTGAACATTCCTGCGATATAGATTGAATCGCCAAAACATAAAGAAGTGTCAAGAACTACGGGAGGATTTAATACATCAAGGTTTGTGATAATTACGCTGTCACAACCATTAACAGCCATGAGGGTATCGTAGTAATTTCCGGCTTCTGTTTGAAAACTTCCCCCGGCAAAAAAAACGTTTCCGAAACAAATGACTGTATCTATAATACTAACTATTGAATCGGTTACAATTAATTCTGTAAGAACTACACTATCGCACCCTAAAGTATTAATAAGGGTATCGAAATAAATACCCGATTCAAATTGAATTGCACCACCTGCAAAGTAAGGCGAACCATGACAAATAGTAGTATCAACAACTGTGAGTGACTGGCTGTTAAATATCAATTCGGTTTCAATGACATCAAAACAGTTTTGAGAAATAAAAGTAGTGTCGTAATAAGTGCCGCTTGTCGTTTGCATCTGCCCTTCGGCAAAATAACTATCTCCGTCACAAAGATGTAATGTGGTTGATTGAATGATACCGGGAGTATTGATGTTTACATTAACCGTAGCTTGTGCCTGCCCACAAAATGCAGAGGTAACTTCAAGCGTGTATGTTCCAGCATTATTATTATCTGCATCAGGGATAACCGGATTGACTAAAACAGAATTAAAACCATTGGGTCCTGTCCATACATAACTCGCATTTGAGAGAGAGTCAACAGTGAATTTAATCGTGTCACCTATGCATATCGGGTTATTTACTTGAATATTGAGATTTATGGAGTCTCTGATTACGACAATGTTTTTACACATGCCCGACTGAGCAGGAAGACCTTCATCCACTATGAGGCTAATGGTATAATGTCCGGCTGTATCGAACGATATAGGAGCAGGGTGTTGTAGGTTTGAAAATGGCGGTCCCCCGGAACAAACCGGAACTTCAAACCTTGAGATGGAATTGGTTCCGCCATTGGTAATGAAGCAAAACATTGAGCCACCAAACCGTAAAAATT
>CAZOOT010000241.1:0-2658 GCA_964581455.1 uncultured Chitinophaga sp.
TCCAGTATCGCCATCGGCATTCCGGTTCTTATATTTTTTTCGCTGAAATTGGATAGTGCCACTTTGCGAACTTTCATTACTTCTTTTAATTCTGTTACAGCATCGCTTCCATTATCCCACAAATGGGCCTGTGGGTGTAAACCGCCCGGACTTCTTGCATCCTGATCAGAAATAAATTGAAATCCTTTTGCAGCTGCATTGGTCAGTATTTTATTTAATGCCGCCGCTTCATTTGTACCTGTTGGAAAATCACTATAACCAAAAGCAATAGACGCTTTGTCCCAATCACCAATCTGCTGATCATACGCATTGCTCAAATCAATTTTTCCGGCTGCATTCACTCTTGCCAGCGGATGCGGATAATCCATTACACTGGCACGGTTACTTACACTGGCTGCATAGTTATGCATCAATCCGATTGTATGTCCTACTTCATGTGCCGACAATTGCCTTAATCTTTCCAATGCCATCTTCAGCATTTTATCATCGGCAGGAATTTCTCCTGTTTCAAAGGGAGCCAGTAGTCCAGTTGCAATTAAATAATCCTGTCTTACTCTTAATGAACCTAATGAAACATGCCCTTTAATAATCTCTCCGGTTCTTGGATCTGATACGGATGCGCCATAACTCCATCCTCTTGTAGAACGATGCACCCAGTTAATAACATTGTATCGTACATCCATCGGATCTGCATCTTCCGGTAATAATTTTACCTGGAAAGCATTGCTATAACCAGCGGCTTCAAAAGCCTGGTTCCACCAACTGGCACCTTCTATCAATGCACTTCGGATGGGTTCCGGTGTGCCATTATCTACATAATAAATAATGGGTTTCACCGGTTCACTTATAGCAGCAGAAGGATCTTTCTTCTTTAACCGATGCCGCATAATGAACATTTTTTCTATTGGCTCTGAAACGGGAGTGCTGTAATCATAAAAAGAAACTGGAATAAAACTGCTTCTTGGATCAAAAACTCTTGGCTGATAATCATTATCCGGCAGTTGCACAAAGGAATGGTGCATCCGCAAGCTGACGGCCTCTGAAGTAGGTGTTACTGAGTTTACAAAATTGCCCGTTGCTCCATCGTTATTTACAAAAGTGATGGTGGTTTCAAATTCTGAATTCTGAGGAAAGTTTTTTGTTCGTGGTAAATAAATTACTGATCGACTTTTATCAACCAAATAAACACCTTGCTGATTAGATTTTAAACGATTGGTAATCTGCATAGCGTCCCTCAGTAAAAAATCTGTTGCATCTACCAATGAACGATTTCCTGTTTCTGCTTCTACCATAAATCCCCAAATGGTTGACTGCGCAAATGATTGCTCCACCGCTCTTCGTTCAGCAACATCATTTGTAATAGCTCTGAAATTATAATTCGGTTGTATTAAAAGAATTTTCCTGCCTGTTTTTGAAAATTTTACAATGCGTTCCCCACCGAGTAAGCCTCTGTCAAGACCTATATCGTTGGAGCCTAATCCTGCTGGCAGAGATGTAACATATAAAACTTCTGAATCCAGTTTATCTACTTCAAGAAATATTTTACCGGTATTTTCATCCCAGTAAAAATTTATAAAGCCCTCATATTTTTTCAGGTCTTTTGTTTTTTCTTCTATAGAGGGTAGTTTTTGCGCTGCAAGAAATAATGGCGTCAAAATAAAGAGCAGAAAAAACTTTTTCATATGCAGATAATTTTATCTGCTCAAGTTATACCAATAATCATAAATAAATAATACATTAAAAGATCTTTTTAAGTTTAGTAAATTTATAATGCCGCCCGATTAGTAACTGTAGGATACATACTATTTATAAGCGGTATTAAAGAAAGTAAGAAGGGAAAAGAATACATTTTTATGACTGGCAATCAGGCGTCTTTGTTATTTTTCCACCAGCGGTAGCCGATGTAACCAACTATGGCAAAAGGAGCAAATGCCAGATAAAGTATACCAGAATTCATACCTTTTGCAGGCTTTTCTCCAAGCTGCTGAGTTGTTTTAGTGCAAATGGAACATTGGGCTGATACACTATCAGAGAATAGTGAAAAAGTAATGATGGATAAGATTATCAGTGCCCACTTTTTCATACAGAATTTTGAAATACAAATTTACGTCTGAAACGCTAAATTCTCAGTCCTTTTTTAGTACATCTCCGATAAATTTCCCCTTATCCATTTTTTATCAGACACAAGAAAAAAGCACCGGATATCTACCAGTGCTTTTAAAAAAATTATTCAGAGCTTTTATACCGCTTGTGCTTCCATTTTCTTCTGCACTTTCTTTCTATCATCTTCATTCAATATCACCTTTCTCATTCTGATGAAGTTTGGTGTTACTTCAATACATTCATCCTGCTGAATATATTCCATACACTCTTCCAAAGTCATCAACGTTTTTGGAGCAATACGGGAAGCATCATCACTACCGCTGGCACGGTGGTTGGTTAATTTCTTTGCTTCTGTTGCATTTACCACCAGATCACCTGGCTTAATATTTTCTGCAATAATCTGTCCAGTGTACACTTCATCTCCCGGATCTACAAAAAATGTTCCTCTATCCTGTAATTTATCAATTGAATAGCCAGTTGTTTTTTCTGTAGTCTTTGAAAATAAAACACCAGTGTTTCTTCCGGGAATAGGGCCTTTCCATGGCTTATAATCTG
>CAZOOT010000242.1:0-2642 GCA_964581455.1 uncultured Chitinophaga sp.
TTACCAAGATCATCTCCCAAATTATTAATGCCGCGATTGTTTACAGTTATCAATTGTGATTGAATCCATGCACCACCTGTTTTATCAAAAACGAAAACGGCGCCTGCTGAATTAATATTAGTTTCAGGTTTACCGCTTGAATCTTTTGCATAAGATGGGCTACCAACTGCAATTGTATTACCATCAATAGCGACTGAGTGTCCAAAAAGTATCTGGCTTTCGATGGGGGTTGCAATAAGTTTTTGTTTCTCTACCCAAACACCATTATCACCAAGTTCAAAAATATAAGCGGCACCTGATGAGGGGCCACGGTTTAATTCGGTAAGATCTTTATCATGATAGGGAGCGCCAATAACAATATGATTGATGCTGATGCCGACAGCCCATCCGAAATTATCACCGACACCACGGTCTGAAGCTACAATTTTTTGTACCTGTTTCCACTTCCCATCTTTATCTTTTTTAAAAATATAAGCCGAGCCGGCATCGTTGATGGCATTCTTGCCATTGGCATCTTTATCATCTACATTAGCGCCGATGACAGCATACTCTCCGTTGATGGCAACAGCGTATCCAAAATTTTCATATCCACCCCTGTCTTTAGCAACCAGTTTATTTATTTCAACAAATTCTTTCAACACGGAATTACCTGCAGGAGTTGTAATCGCCGGTGAGTCGGGTGGTTTGTTGTCAACGGGTAATTGCTTAATAGTATGGCATGCTGAAATGCCGGTACATCCATTTTGATCGATACTTACTTTATAACTTCCATTTACGGTTGCAATCAAACTTCGGGTTGTAATATTTATTGGTTCATTGGTTTTACAATCTATCCATTGATAGTTTGCATCCTTTGCATTAGCTGTTAAAACATGGCCTTTAACTGTAACAGATGTATCAGTCACACCAGTGATGCTTAGGTTAATAGTAACAATGCTGTCGCAACCAGTTTTATTGAGAACTGTGTCGGTAAAGGTTCCCGACTTTGACCATGTATATTTTTTACTTGGGCTTGTGTAGGTTTTGCATGCAGCAGGTGAAATAGTAGAAGTGGTAGCTGAACAAACTGTTTTTCCAAAAACATACACAGCTCCTGCATCTTCAGCAATAAGCCGGGTTTGATTTCTATCCTGGAAAGGTGCACCAACAAGAATATTATTATTATCAACTGCCACAGCATACCCAAACCAATCGTTAGCCGCCCTGTCGTTAGCAACGATCTTTATTTGTTTAGTAGACCATCCATATAAATGAGCATCATATAAAAAAATATATGCTGCACCTGTGGACGAAAGTGAATTTACAGCTTCATCTGCTGCTACGGCGCCAATAACTGCTGTGTTACCACTTAACGATACAGAATGCCCAAAATTATCTCCAGCAGCCCTGTCAGTTGGTGTAAGCTTATCAATCCAATGCCAATTATTATCACTTTTTTTTTCGTAAACATAAACAGAACCTGCAGAAAGGAGAGTTGTATATCTTGTACTATTGTTTTCATCCTCAAACGGCGCACCCACCATTATTGTATTGCCACTGATAGCAACCGAATATCCGAACTGATCGCCTGTTGCTCTATCCCAGTTAACGATCTTATGACGAAGTTCAAATGCTCCACCCGTACGTTGAAAGACATAAGCTGCACCTGCGGCATCTAATGGATTTGATCCTGTTGTATCTTTTTTTTCACCTGGTACACCAATAACAGCAGCGGTGCTGGTGATAGCAACCGAAGATCCAAATCCTGCATATGCATTTCTGTCAAAGTATGTGCCCGCAACAGGTGCTGCCTTATGTAATACTTCCCATGCACCATTAAGATTGGTAAAAAAATATGCTGAACCAGCGCCGGCAAGTTTTGGCATCGTACCATAATCGGCATCACTGGGTGCACCAATAAGAGCATAACATTCATCTCCACGTCCATAAACAGAAGTAATAGAAACAGCAGTACCAAAACGGTCACCTGCATTCCTGTCTGCTGCTACAATTTTTTTTTCTTCAGCCCAAGTACCGCTTGTATTGCGTTTGAAAATATAAGCCGCGCCTATATCATTATCTTTACCTGGAGCCCCGATAAGAATATAATTACCGTTGATAGAAACAGATTGACCAAAATTATCTCCGCTGGCTTTATCAGAAGCAATAAGTTTTTGTATTTGTTTCCAACTACCATCTGTGCTGAGTTCAAAGACATATGCACATTGACCGCTATTGGGAATGTTTCCTTCGGAAATATCTGCGGCGCCAACAACTGCATAGTTACCATTAATTGCGACAGCACCTCCTAACTGATTGCCTGCGGCCCGGTCAGCCGCAAAGAGTTTTGTCAATTGTTGAATCTGGGATTTTGAAACGGTGGAAAGAGTGAGCAAAAGAATTCCGATAAATATTTTTTTCATGTCAGTTGTTTTGCGGAGAAATAAATTATTATCGAACAGATGTTATTGCGTTTTATTTGTTGGGGGCTTGGGAGCTGGTTTTGGTGTAACAGGGTTTGCTTTACCTCTCGATTGATTTTCTCCCCTCATAAAAATGTAAGAGGCCCCGGCATTCGACAGTTCATTTTTACCAGTGGCATCTCTCGGTTCTATATGTGCACCGGTAATGATAAACCCTTTATGTATTGCAACGGCACCACC
>CAZOOT010000243.1:0-2638 GCA_964581455.1 uncultured Chitinophaga sp.
ATAGGAGTCTCCAAGTGCCAGGTAAGTATAAATCATTTTTGCCTTTATGGGTTTGGGGTTTGTATTGTTGAATATAAGAATTAAGATGAAAAAAATAATATTCATAAAAAATTGATGATGGTTTTCAAAACTTTATTATCCCTGTATATCCTGCGATGACCCAAGCCGCTTGTGACCAAAAATTCAATGTTCTGGTATTTCTTATCCATCACATTTTTTGCATCTACAAAGGGTGTTATACGGTCTTCTGTGTCATGGCACCATAGGATTTTTGCTTTTATATCTTTTACAGCCCGGCTTACTGAAAACCACTCAATGGACCTTTGAGTTATCCGGAAGATCTGATTTTTAATTTCCTTTTGCAATGGCTTGTTTATTTTCATAAGATCAAAAAAGTATTCCATTGCGAAACTTGATTCTGTAGCAGGCGCAATTAAAACCAGTTTTGTATTTTCATCATGCCCGATCTCTTCCAGTGCAAGGCAAATTGCAAGTCCACCAAATGAATGCCCTATAAAATAATTTATTGGTCCATAGTTTCTATGTATTGTTTTGACTGTCTCTTTAAATTCAATTGCATTCAAAGTTTTTCCACTGCTATATCCATGTGCCGCAGCGTCAAAAGCCAGTACTTCATAGCCCTTTTCAATCAGCGGCAATATATATTTTTCAAATTTTACAACGGAGGAATTGAAACCATGTACTATTAATACCTTTTTTCTGCCGCCCGGATTCCATCGATAGCCACTAACTGTTTTTCCGTTTTGAAGAAACCCAAGTTTTTCTGACTCCTGAAATAATTTGGTTAGCGGTTTTCTGAAAGTACTGACCGGTGTTGAAAAAAGTTCTACAGCCATTTCTGCTGCTTTTCTGACAGCCAAAAACGAAATTAGTTTAAGTTTTGTTCGAAAATAACTGATAGCAATTCGTTGCACTAACTTTGTCATTCTTCAAAATTAGTTATGAATATTGTAATAATAGGTTCTGGAAATGTAGCAACCATACTGGGAAAAAAGTTTATTGCTGCCGGACATAGTATTTTGCAGGTAGCAGGCCGGAATAAGACAGATGTGCAAAACCTTGCCAGTATTTGGAAAACAGACTGTATTGATTTTTCAGGCGAACTTAACCCCCATGCCGAAGTTTATATTATTGCAGCAAGTGATGATGCAATTAAAGACGTGATTGCAGGAATAAGAATTAAGGATAGCGTAATAGCTCATACTGCTGCATCAGTTTCAATAGATATATTGAAACCCGTTTCTGAACATTACGGTGTTTTTTATCCATTACAGAGTTTGAGAAAAGAGATGGCTGTATTACCAGAAATTCCGATCTTATATGATGGCAATGATGAAAAAGCTAAAATGAAACTTGAATCATTAGCCAGTTCTGTTTCGCCGGGATATGTTTCATTTGCCGGAGATGAGCTCAGGAGTAAAATTCATCTTGCCGCAGTCTTCGTAAATAATTTCACAAATCACCTTTACACTTTAGCAAAAAAAATTTCTGATGCAGAAGGATTTAATTTTAAAATATTACAACCCCTGATCGAAGAAACAGCAAACAGGCTAAAAGACATTTCTCCTGAAAATGCACAAACCGGCCCTGCAATCAGAAACGATGATGAAACGATAAGGAAACAGCTTGCCATGCTCGCTGCAGACCCTCATTTGAAGAAAATATATGAGTCCCTGACGGAGAGTATCAGAAGTTTTAAATTAAAATAACATGAAACTATATTCCCTGGATTATTTTAAATCCTGAATTTTACTTGACAAAAAAAGTTGTACTGGTGCCAAAGTTTTACTCTCTTTTTTAATATACCCGTGATAGGTATTTTAAAATTGATTAATGGAGCGTATTTCAAAAGGAACTCTCTAATGAAGTCCTTTGGTACAAGAAAAGCCTGAAAGCAGCACTATAGCCGGCTATCAAAACATCTTTTCCCAATGCAGTAAATCTATTCATTGATTTTACGATAGATTTGCGACCTGAAATGAAAACCGTTAACTGATGTACAAGATCAAAATTAAATTTGAACAGAAAGGATTAGAACCATTAACCCTGGAAAATGTTGAAGCAGGACAAACCTTGCTGGAAATTGCGTTAAAAAATGATATTGAGCTGCATCACAACTGTGGTGGTGTTTGTGCCTGTACCACCTGTCATCTTTATATTGAAAAAGGAATGGACTATATAGATGAGATCAGTGATAAAGAAGAAGATTTTATTGACAGGGCCGTGAATCCGAGATTGAATTCGAGGCTGGGTTGTCAATCCTTATTGTTGAATGGGAGTGGGGAAGTTGAAGTGATTTTACCGGATCAGACACAATTTTTAGGAGAATAACTATTTAAATCAATCGAGATCGGAAACCAGAAGTCTGAATTCTGATCTCAAATAACTTATTTCAGATATCTGAATATTATGAAACATTTTGAACCACCAATAAACTGGAACGATTATGAAGATATAGCACAGAAACTTTATGAACGTTTTGGTGAAGAATTCAATGAAGGAAAAATCTACCGGATCCGGTTTACCGATTTACTGGAATGGGTATTACAGATCCCGAATTTCCAGGGAAAAAGAGAAGAAAGCAGATCACAACTGCCACGTAGATGCAGTGGTACGA
>CAZOOT010000244.1:0-2619 GCA_964581455.1 uncultured Chitinophaga sp.
GTGGAATGAATATTTAGGATATTAATACATTGGCAAAGAAACACCCTGTTGACCCATAAGGATTCCCTGCCTGACAGCGTCACGCAGGCAGGGACCCTTAACGATCATAAAAAAAATCAGGAATAAAAAAACCACCCAGCTTATCTGGATGGTTTCCTGTTGACCCATAAGGATTCGAACCTTAACTAACTGAACCAAAATCAGTAGTGCTACCATTACACCATGGGTCAATCCTTTTCCCAAAAAGGGAGTGCAAAAATAAGGGTTGATGGCTATCGTGCCAAAAGGATTTTAAGAAAGCTAATGGCTAACAGCTAAAGGCTTTTCTTCTCTCTCTTCTCTTTCTTTCAATTCCCTGATCTTGTCCAATGCTCTTGCCACAACATCACACATAATTGTATATAAAGCGCCTTGTTTGTGGTTTTCATAAATATAATCCAGGGCCTGGTCTTCGTTGGGTATGGTCATCACCGGAATATCCGGATTTACCTTTTTGATTCCTTCTTTTAAAAGATCTATAATTTCATCAGCAGTTCTGCCTCTTAAGTTTTTATCACAACGGATTATGATCTCATCAAAAAATTGGGCAGATATTTGGCCTAATTCCCTGATATCTTCATCACGCCTGTCGCCGGTACCCGAGATCACACCAATCTTTGCAGGGTAATCCAGTCTGCTGACAAATTCACAAAGTAGTTTCAAGCCATGCGGATTGTGAGCAAAATCTGCCAGTATGGTAAAATTTTTAAAGTTGAAAAAATTTAATCTCCCTGGTGTTAAATTTTCTGATGGAATAAATGTTTGAAGACCCGTCCGGATATCTTCAATAGAAATATCCCGGTATAAATAAGCAGCCAAAACTGCCGGTAAACAGTTATTGATATTGTGAACAGCTTTTGCTTCAAATGTCAGCGGTATTTTTTTTGCTTCCAGCACCCTGATCTTCCATGTTCCCTTTAATATTGTAACAAACCCGTTTTCAAATACGCAGGATAAACCATTTTTAGCGGCATGTTCTTTAATTCTTGGATTATTTTCATCCATACTGAATAATGCAATATTGCATTTCAGGTTGTCTTTCATTTTATATACAAGATCATCATCAGCATTCAACACGGCATATCCATGCGGAAAAACTGTTTCCGGTACCACAGCTTTTACTTTTGCCATGGCATCCAGTGTATGAATTCCGCCAAGACCCATGTGATCTGCAGCTACATTGGTTACTACAGCCACTTCACAATTCTGAAAAGCAAGTCCGGCTTTCAGAATTCCGCCTCTTGCACATTCTAAAACAGCAAAATCAACGGTGGGATCTTTTAATACAAAGGCGGAGGAGATAGGTCCGGTACAATCTCCTTTCATCATCAGTTGATTTTGGATATATACTCCATCGCTGGTAGTGTAGCCAACTTTTTTGCCTGCACTTTTTGCAATATGTGCAATTAACCTGGTGGTTGTAGTTTTTCCATTAGTGCCAGTAACAGCAATAATCGGGATACGGCCCACACTTCCTTTTGGGAACAGCATATCTACAACCGGCTCTGCTACATTACGGGGCAATCCAACTGTAGGGTCAATATGCATTCTGAATCCGGGAGCAGCATTTACTTCCAGCACCACACCACCATTTTCTGTTATGGGTTGTCTTAAATCAGTGGCCATTATATCAATACCGCAAATATCAAGACCGATAATTTTTGCAATCCGTTCAAACATAAAAATATTGGCAGGATGCACTTCATCAGTTACATCTGTTGATGTGCCGCCGGTAGAAAGGTTCGCAGTAGGTTTTAATAAAACCAATTCGCCTTTTTCCGGAACAGTTTCTAATGTGTAGCCGGCATCATCCAGCATTTTTTGCGTAAACTGGTCAATGGTAATTTGTGTCAGTACTTTTTCATGACCATAACCACGGCGGGGATCTTTATTTACTTCATCAATCAGCCATTGGATATTATTTTTTCCATCACCTACTACAGAAGCAGGCGTACGCAGTGCAGCACAAATAAATTTATCATTGATCACCAGGCAACGGAAATCAAAACCAGTAATAAATTTTTCAATGATCACAGACCTGCTGAATTCTTTTGCTGCTGCAAATGCTTTCAAAGCCTGATCCCAGGTATTAATGTTTGTAGTATTTCCTTTTCCATGATTGCCATCAATTGGTTTTATAACCAGCGGGTAACCAAATTTTTCAACTGCTTCCAGTAAACCTTCTTCTGTTCTTATCACTGTTCCCCTGGGTACCGGTATTTCCGCAGCTTCCAAAAGCAATTTGGTTTCTTCTTTATCGCAGGCAATATCTACTGCAATGTTGGAAGTGGTTGAAGCTATTGTGGCACGGATCCTTTTTTGATTCACACCATAACCCAACTGAACCAGGCTTTGTTTATTCAACCGGATAAAAGGTATGCCACGTTTTGCTGCTTCTTCGACGATGCATCCTGTTGAAGGGCCCAGCCTTGTATCTTCCCGGATTTCACGTAGCAATTGAATGTCATTGGTAAGATCATATTCAGTTCCATCTACCAATGCATGAGCAATTTTCACAGATGCTTTTGCCGCATACACTCCGGCATCTTCTTCCATATAGCTAAACACAACATAATACAC
>CAZOOT010000245.1:0-2599 GCA_964581455.1 uncultured Chitinophaga sp.
ATCCTAACCATATTATTGAAGGAAATGATGGTGGTATTGGAATTTCAAGAGACAGGGGTAAGAACTGGGTATTTGACGAAAAAATTCCGGTAGGCCAGTTTTATCATATAAATGTAGACAATGAAATACCATATAATGTAATGGGTGGCATGCAGGATAATGGAAGTTGGCATGGCCCTGCATATACATGGACCAATGGCGGTATCAGAAATTATTACTGGAACAATGTTGGCGGGGGAGATGGATTTGATGTAATGCCCGATGCCGAAGATGCAAAATGGGTATTTAGCATGAGCCAGGGAGGCAATCTTGGAAAAAGAAATTGGGTGACAGGAGAAAGTTGGTTTTTAAAACCACCGGCATTGGATACAGTTACAAAACTTCGCTGGAACTGGAATTCTGCTATAGCCCAGGATCCGTTTGATAAAAAAACAATTTATTATGCCAGCCAGTTTTTACATAAGAGTACTAACAAAGGCATAAGCTGGGAAACTATTTCTCCAGACCTTACCACAAATGACTCAGTAAAAATTGATGCATTTCAAAATACCGGTGGCTTAACGCTTGATATTACCGGAGCCGAAACACATTGTACAATTTTAGCCATTGCTCCTTCTCCAAAAGAAAAAGGAACAATATGGATTTGTACTGATGATGGCAATGTGCAACTGACCAGGGATGGAGGAAAAACATGGACAAATTTCCGGGGAAAAATACCGGGCTTGCCACTTGGTATATGGATTACACAAATAAAAGCTTCTGTTTATAACGCTGGTGAAGCATTT
This sequence comes from uncultured Chitinophaga sp., assembly GCA_964581455.1. Taxonomy (GTDB): domain Bacteria; phylum Bacteroidota; class Bacteroidia; order Chitinophagales; family Chitinophagaceae; genus VBAS01. Next base: position 786 of record CAZOOT010000245.1, read on the forward strand.
GTAGTTGCAAACGATTATCGTCGAGGTGATTTCAAACCTTATTTTTTCAGAACTATTGATTATGGAAAAACATGGACAAGAATGGCTGATGAGAAAAAAGTAAATGGGTATGCTTTATGCATGATCCAGGATCCTGTAGAACCGAACCTGATATTTTTAGGAACAGAGCAGGGATTATGGGTAAGCCTGGATAATGGAGTTTCGTTTGAACAATGGAAGAACGGATATCCTTCCGTATCAACATATGATCTGGCAATACAGGAAAGAGAAGCTGACTTAGTGATTGCTACGTTTGGCAGAGCCATTTGGGTTTTGGATAATATACGTCCGTTAAGAACAATTGCTGCCAATAAAGGAATGGCTTTAACTAAACCAATTACTGTTTTTCCTTCCCCCGAAGCTTACCAGGCTCAATACAAAGCTGCGACCGGATATGAATGGAGTACCTACGGTTTATGGGATGCAGAAAATCGCAATCGGGGTGCCCAGGTTTCTTTTTATCTAAACAAACCGGCAAGACCTGATTCTGCTAAAGGAAAACAACCCAGTACAACAACTGCAACTGAAGCAACCCCTGTTACTACAGGCCAGCAGGGTGGACGTGGTGGTGCAGGTGGAAGATTTGGCGGAGCTGGATCCGGCCTGGGCGGAAGAAGGGGTGATAGTGCTATAGTAAAAATTTATAACGCGAATAACGAACAGATCAGAATGCTGAAATGGACTGTTGATAGTGGTTTCAATAGAATGTACTGGGGTATGGAAGAAAAAGGCTTTCGCAGACCTGGTACCCCTAAACCACAAGCCGGAGCACCAGAACCTGGTGGTACACAAGTATTGCCCGGAACATATAAACTTGTAATTACATATGCCGGTTCGGCAGATTCAACTTTTATTACTGTAAAGGATGATCCAAGGCTTGGTAATCGTAATGATATAAAAATCGCTCAAAAGAAAATGTATGATCGCTTAAATAAAAGTGCGGAAAAGCTGACCGAAGGAATGGACCGCTTAACTGAAGCCGAGGAAGTATGTACCAAGATGCAGGCACAATTAAAAGGTATAGAAGGAAAAGATGCTGACTCGCTTCGAAAATCAACTACAAAAATGCAGGATGAAATAAAAGTGATCCGGGAAATTATAAACGGAAAAACTTCCGACAAACAGGGAATTTCCCGAAGCCCGTTTGAAATAACTGTGATGAATCAGGTGCAACTGGCACAACAATCAATCGGAAGTAAAATGGTTGTACCGGGACAACAGGAAGAAACACTGGTTCAAAATGCAGAAAAAGCTATAGCAGACCTAGTAATGAAGATCAATTCATTTTTTGATGGCAAATGGAAAGATTACCGCCAACAGGCAGAAAACACCAAAGTGAATTTATTTAAAGACTATAAACCGATACAATAATTAAAAAAATAAATAAGCAGGAGGCTCACAAAATGGTGGGCCTTTTTTTATTCCTGAAATTTCCCCTATTCAATTTACATTTGTTACTATTGAATTATTTTAGTGATTCCCTGAAAGTTTTGCTTATGAAATTATCCTGGTTGTCTGAAACATTAATAGGCTCTGAAATTGTAAAGCTGGGTGGCGAAATAAGAGAAAAGATCCGCCAGGGAGAACGCATTTATAATTTTACTGTTGGCGATTTCGATCCTTCCATTTTTCCCATTCCCAAAGAACTGGAAGATGAGATAGTGGATGCTTACAGAAAACATTTTACCAACTATCCTGCAGCAGAAGGCAATCTTGATCTGCGGGAATCTTTACATAGTTTTTTAAAAAAAGAAGGTGGACTGGATTATGGGATC
>CAZOOT010000246.1:0-2588 GCA_964581455.1 uncultured Chitinophaga sp.
AGGCAAAACAATTAGGCGATACTACGGTGGATGATATGATCTTTATTCATTGCACTACTAAATAAAAGTGCTATTGATTTTCTTCCTTGGTTCATGGAGATTCAAACCACGGAGAAATAAAAGGAGGCAGTCTCAAAAGTATATTTTAGAATCTTTGCCACGAAGACTCAAAGTCACAAAGAATTGATAAACAATCTTAGTGTTACTTAGTGCCTTCGTGTCTTAGTGGCAAAATGAGGACACGAACAATGGAGAAATAAAAAAGGCAGCCCGATAACAGGCTGCCGCTTTATCATTTTTCAATTTATTTACATCAGTTCAGATCAAACCGATCGAGGTTCATTATTTTATTCCAAACAGCTACAAAATCGTTGACAAATTTTTGCTGTGCATCGGCGCAGCCATATACTTCTGCAATAGCCCGTAGCTCCGAGTTGGAACCGAAAATAAGATCGGCACGGGTGCCGGTCCATTTTACTTTGCCGGTAATACGATCGCTTCCTTCAAATACATTTTGTGCATCTGAAGTTGCCTTCCAGGTAGTCCCCATATCCAGCAAGTGTATAAAGAAATCATTGGACAATGTTTCAGGACGCTGTGTAAATACACCATGCTGTGTTTTATTATAATTAATGTTCAACACCCGCAGACCACCGAGCAGTACTGTCATCTCAGGTGCTGTCAGCGTCATCAGTTGTGCTTTGTCTACCAGCATTTCTTCTGCAGATGCTTTGTGCTCTGGTTTACAGTAATTGCGGAAACCATCCGCACCCCGCTCCAAAACTTCAAATGATTCAATATCGGTTTGCTCCTGTGTAGCATCGGTACGGCCTGCTGTAAAAGGAACAGTTACGGTGTGACCACCATTCTTTGCTGCCAGTTCAATACCAACACATCCACCCAATACAATAAGATCGGCCATTGAAACTTTTTTGTTGCTTGCCTGAGCAGAATTGAATTCCTGCTGCACTCCTTCTAATGCTTTCAATACAGCAGCCAGTTCCTTCGGATGATTTACTTCCCAATCTTTTTGTGGCGCCAGCCGTATTCTTGCACCATTGGCCCCACCTCTTTTATCTGATCCACGGAAAGTAGCAGCAGAAGCCCATGCTGTAGCAACGAGTTGCGATACAGATAATCCGGTTGCGATAATCTTCGTTTTTAATGCGGCGATGTCTGCATCGTTAATGAGTTCATGATCTACTGCAGGAACAGGATCCTGCCAGATCAATACTTCATTGGGAACTTCCGGACCAAGATAGCGGGTAATGGGTCCCATATCCCGATGCGTTAATTTATACCATGCTTTTGCAAATGCATCTGCAAACTCCGCAGGGTTTTCAAAAAAATGTCTTGATATTTTTTCATATTCCGGATCGAAGCGTAGCGACAAATCCGTAGTGAGCATAAAGGGTGGATGTTTTTTTGTAGCATCATGTGCATCCGGTACTAATCCTGCTCCGGCATTGTCTTTCGGTTTCCACTGGTGTGCACCGGCAGGGCTCTTTGTTAACTCCCATTCATAATTGAAAAGATTTTCAAAGAAATTATGACTCCATTTTGTAGGTGTAGTGGTCCATGCACCTTCAAGACCACTTGTGATGGTATCGCCAGCATTACCAGTGCCGAATGAATTCTTCCAGCCGAATCCCATTTCTTCGATGCCTGCTCCTTCGGGTTCTTTGCCAATATGTTTTCCGGGATCGGCTGCGCCATGTGTTTTTCCAAAACTATGTCCGCCTGCTATTAATGCTACTGTTTCATAATCGTTCATGGCCATGCGGCCAAATGTTTCTCTTATATCATGTGCTGCTGCCAGCGGATCAGGATTACCATTGGGTCCTTCCGGATTTACATAGATCAATCCCATCTGCACAGCACCTAATGGATTTTCCAGTTCCCGTTTGTCGGTGTATCTTTTATCACCAAGCCATTCGCCTTCCGCACCCCAATACACATCTTCTGCTGGTTCCCATACATCGGCTCTTCCACCAGCAAAACCAAATGTTTTGAAACCCATTGACTCCAATGCACAGTTACCAGTCAAAATCATTAGATCGGCCCAGGAGATTTTCTTTCCGTATTTCTGTTTGATAGGCCACAACAAAAATCTTGCTTTATCAAGATTCGCATTATCCGGCCAGCTGTTGAGTGGTGCAAAACGTTGTGTACCGAAACCGCCACCACCACGACCATCGGCAATGCGGTAAGTACCTGCACTATGCCAGGCCATGCGGATAAAGAACGGACCATAGTGTCCATAGTCGGCAGGCCACCAAGCTTGCGAAGTGGTCATCAACTCAAATAGGTCTTTTTTAACTGCATTCAGATCCAACGATTTGAATTCCTCAGCATAATTAAAATCCTTACCCATGGGATCAGACAACGAAGAATGCTGCCGGAGAATATTCAGCTTTAACTGGTTGGGCCACCAATCCCGGTTCCTTGTTCCGCCACCGGCAGTTTGTTTCAATGCTCCACCGGAGAAAGGACATTTAGCTACACTGTCCTGATTAACTTCTGCAAGTATTGAATCGTCTGCATGTGGATTATTTTCCATTGTTGTTATTTTTATTTTTCTGAATGAT
>CAZOOT010000247.1:0-2584 GCA_964581455.1 uncultured Chitinophaga sp.
TATGTATGAAAGAGGTTTGGATATTACCCCGTATAATTTTGGGTTCAGGGTTAGCCGTTTTTAAAATGATATAGATTATTTGGAGACCGGATTCATGCAGGTGAATCCGGTTTTTTATTGATGGCAAACAAACAGAAGAAATTTTCCCTCGTATCTTTTCTAAACGTCAAGTTAAAACTTATTGTATGTTTGGAAAGCTTTATCCACAGTATAAAATAAAAGATTCTGGCACTGCGTTTGAGCTATTGGACGGTCACTGATTTATAGCCATGAAAAGACTGCAATCACCCACCTGAGTTTGCAAACTCTTCTGGCCTTACTAAAAACTTTTTATCGCAAATGAAAAACATTTTCATTCTCACTTCTTTTCTGCTTGGAAGCAGCTTGCTGGCCACAAATACTGATTATGCTACCCGTTCAAAAATAAACAAGCGGTTCAGTTGGAACAATGCAGGCCCCGTGGGAAAGATCTCCATTGTAGTTGATAAATCAGATTATGAATTAAATGTGTACGACGATGTGGGCTGGTATGCCACTTACCCCGTTGTATTTGGCAACAACAGCCTTACTGATAAAAAAATGCAGGGTGATAAAAATACCCCTGAGGGCACATTTTATATCGTTGCAAAAAGGGTGCATGAAAAGTGGTGCCGTTTTCTTTCATTGGATTATCCTAATGAAGAAAGCCGTGCAAAATTCAATCAACGGAAACAACGAGGTGAAATTCCAGCTAATGCAAGTATCGGAGGAGGAATTGGCATACATGGCACATGGCCACATGATGATTACATGGTGGATCGTTATAAAAACTGGACAGAAGGTTGTATTGCTATGAAAAATGAAGAGGTAAAAGAAATCTATGCATTTACAGGCACAGGCACAAAAGTCACTATCAAAAAATAATATGCTTACTTATTGTCGGCAAGAAAATGCTCGACTTCATTTCTCCATTTAATTGGATCAGCCTGCAAAAATGATTCATGATCTGCATTCTCGTAAATAACGAGTTTCTTATTGTTCGAAGCAATCGCTTTAAATACCTTGTCTGTTTCATATTTCAAAACAGTGTTATCTCTTTCTCCCCATTGCAGCAATACAGGACAATTAATCTTTGCTGCATACTTATCAGTTTTAAACTTAAATCCATTGTAACCTCTTTCTATTCCTGTCCAGCAGGTAACCAAAAAGGCAAAGGGTTTTTCGGGGAAGCCACTGAAGCCATTGGATCTTACTCTTGCCCTTAAATGAGATTGCAAGGAAGCAAAGGGCATTTCCAAAATCACTCCTGCAGGTTTGATATCATAATCAGCTACAGCTTTTGCAATAGCCACAGCACCCATTGATGTACCCCAAAGAAAAATAGGCTGATCGCCTTTTTTTACAGCATAATCATATGCCAGTTTCACTTCTTCTGACTCTCTGAAACCCACAGTTGTTGTATTGCCTTCGCTGTTTCCATGAGAACGGAAATCAACCATCATTACATTGTAGCCCTGATAGCGAAATTCATAAACTTCTGAAAGCTTGGCTGTCTTGTTTTGTGAAAGACCATGAAACAAAATAACTGTACCGACTGCTGTGGAATCCGATTTGCCATACCATGCTTCTATTTTAGTTTCATTTTTTGTAGTAAGATATACTGTTTCAAAAGGAAAGCTTGGCTTTTCGTAAATAGCCGATTTAGGAAACTTTGGTCCTGTAAACAACCTCCATGTCTTTTGAAAAACATTCTCCTTTGAAAAATTAGTACCAACGGCCGGATTAGTATAAAAATGAGCATACTTGTGCGCATAAAAAGCAGCGCTGATATTGATCAGAACAAATTGTACAAGCAATACCCAACCTAACCAACGAAGTGATGAACGCAGTTTTTGTTTAAAATTTTGTTTACTCATCAGATATTATACCAGGCAGATAATCATATAGCAGCCAAAAGTAATTTGTAAAGCGGATTAATCATACTTTTTTTTCAATTGTTTATCGAAAGGATAATGCTGGTACAATTTTGGAGAGTACGGTACGTAACTGTGACACAAAAAAATATTTAGAAGAACCGTTTCAAGCATCCCCCGATAGGTTGCCTTTTTATAGATTTATTTTTTTCAAATAGATAATGATATTTCATTATTATTGACAATAATAGCAACAGTTCTTAGTTTAAAAAAACAAATCCTCTCTATTCATAAAATTAAAACCGTCTAACAGTTTTATTGTAATTACAACTTTCCCTTCTTAATATCTTCCACCACTCCCGGATCAAGCAATGTGGATATATCGCCAAGATTCTCAGTTTCGCCTTCAGCAATTTTTCGCAAAATCCTTCGCATAATTTTCCCGCTTCTTGTTTTCGGTAAACCGGTTACAAACTGAATTTTTTCAGGTTTGGCAATTGCGCCGATGATTCTCGTTACTGTTTGCAAAATATCATTGGTGGTCATCTCGTCATTCACATGCCTTCCGTTGTAAATGACGTAGGCATAAATACCTTGTCCCTTTATATCATGCGGGTAACCCACCACTGCACTTTCCACTACACCAGCATGCATATTGATCGCATTTTCCACTTCGGCTGTGCCAATACGAT
>CAZOOT010000248.1:0-2545 GCA_964581455.1 uncultured Chitinophaga sp.
GTGGTTTCATCATCATCTGCTTCTACAATACCTTCGGTCAATAAAACTATTTCTGTTGTGGTTGGATTAAAAGAAGCGACATCACCTTTTTCCATCTCAAAAACACTAAGTGTAAAATCAGGAACTGATGTAATATAGGTCTTCTCCCCTTCTTCATTTAAATCGCCAGTTATTATTTGCGGGATAGTAGCTTCACATTTTACATGCTTCATCAGTTCTGCCACATCTATATGCTTGGTGGAGAGTCCGCCACGGAGAACATTATCTGAATTGGCCATGATCTCTACATTCTGTCCTTCCAGATATGCATGTGGCACACCTGCCGCTTGAAAGATACCCTCTCCTTTTTTTAACTGCAAAAGGTTGAATAAATAAATGGAAAAAATACCACGGTCGATGTTGTTCTCCTCGTTTGAAAAACTGATAGCTGCTCTTGCTCCCCAAAAATCTTCATTTGTTTTTTCTAATTCATTTGCATGATATAATGGAATGATCCTGTCAACCAGCGGTTGCAAAATCCTGTTCACTTCTGCCTGTGGCATTTCCATAATATGTTTATACAATCCAGCATAATCAGATGTAGTATAAACAGCGAGTAAATTACTTAACTCAAGAATATTGGTGAGTGTATCAATTAATTTATCTTTTTGTTTAAACCCATGCAACAACCAGAAATCACTTAATGCCACCATCAGTTCCGGCTTATAGTTATCATCCTTATAAGAACGGTTCGGAGCATCAAGCGGAATGCCATCTGCATTTTCCCTGGCGAATTCTATTGCTGCCGCTTGCTTTGACGGATGCACCTGGATGGATAACATATCTTTTACATCCAGCACCTTGAATAAATAAGGAAGTGTTCCTGCGATGGCAGATAATTCAGTCGGTACAGAGCCACCCGTATCTACAACAGACTCGCCTATGGGGTGAGTGCCCATCCAATATTCGGCATGAGGAATTTTTTTTTCATTTACTTTCTTCAATAAGGAAGGAATAAAAGAAATGCCACCCCAATCATAATGCTTTACACTGCCTGTTAATTTGTAAATTCCTGCCATAAAATATTTATCAATTGATTTTGTAATTTGCCGATAAAGATACTACATGGCATCGCATAATGAAACAGGAAAAGAAGGAGAAGAATTAGCCGCTAAATGGCTAAGTGAGCATGGCTACACTATTTTGCATACCAACTGGCGGCATTCGCATTATGAAATCGACATTGTAGCAACAAAAGGAAAATTTTTACACTTTGTGGAAGTGAAAGCAAGAAAAGCATCGCCTTTCGGTTTTCCCGAAGACAGTGTGACAAAAAAGAAATTCAAAAACTTACAGAGAGCGGCAGATGAATATTTGTTTTTAAATCCGGGGAATAACTGGATACAATATGATATTTTATCTATCACATTACAGCATAATAATGAAGCGGAATACTTTTTAATAGAGGATGTATTTCTTTGAGATGCCTCATTCTTCGGCAAAACAAATTCCACCGTAACCCATTTACCATTCACCATTCACCTTCTCCATCATTTTCTCTACCAACCTAAAAGTAGCGGGGCATAATTCAACATTTTGCTTATGAATATGATCGTATTTGCTAAACTTTTTTGAAAGATGCGGGAAGCCGGAACAATCAACAGGACGAACTTCGTAGATGCTGCATTTATTATCTTGCAGATTTAAAAACTGACAAGGTTCTGTTTTATTCAGCCAATCACGGTCGCCGCCTTTTTCTTTACGTAGCCATTTTGTCTGAAATGCTTCCACTGTCATATTCAGATGCGCCGATATTCTTTTCATATCTGCCCTGGTAAATGTCGGCGTCATCGTTTTGCAGCAATTGGCGCAAGTAAGGCAATCTGTTTCTTGCCATACTTCTTTTTCCAATACGGCTATTTTATAATCCAGACCACGGGGAGCTTGACTTTCCAGTTTGGTTAAAAAACGGCGCATACTATTTTTTCTGCTCTTTGCTTTTAGCCTGAACGTACGAAGATTAACGGACTGCAGTTTACTCATGTGCCGAAGATACTATTTGAAACAATTCATTGCGCTGCAAAATAATATTAGACTTTCAAATTTTCAATAGTTATTTTTGTTCAACAACAAACCACTTATTATGAGGACTTTTATTATTGTAGCATTATCTTTTATTACAGCTATTACATTTGTAGCTTGCGGCTCAAAATCTGCTAAAGGACCAGCAACTTTTTGTGATACTGCTTGTTTGACTGATAGCATAAAGTTTAAAGGAGACCATAAGCTAGAACCGGAGGTTTATATCATAGCTGGCGACTGTAAGGCTGATAGCATCATCTGGACCTATAAAGGATTAGGTGAGTTGAGACAAACAAGTTTTGAAGGGCTTATCGGAAGAAGTCCGAATATTAATAAAGATTTTATCCGTTGTTATTTCAACAATGCAGATGTAGCATGGGTCATGTTTAACGATTGTGAAACCGGCAGAGGTTTTCAGATCAAATTGCCTTACGACAGAAGTCAGAGTGTAAGCCCCAAAGGTAGCAGCATCAATAACCTTGAT
>CAZOOT010000249.1:0-2524 GCA_964581455.1 uncultured Chitinophaga sp.
TAAATTAGCAGTTGCATTGCAAGTATATTTGCCCGGTGAAAAAAATTGCAATTTTTGCTTCGGGAACTGGCAGCAATGCCGTTAAGATCATTGAATATTTTAAAAATCATAAAGCTATTACCGTTTCTCTGATTGTAAGCAATAAACCTGATGCAGGTGTAATAAAAATTGCAGAGCAGTTTTTAATTCCAACATTAATACTTGAGAAAGAAAAATTTTTTCGGGGCAATGCCTTTACCAATGAATTAAAAGAAGCCGGAATTGATTTTATAATTCTTGCAGGGTTTCTTTGGAAAATAACAACTACTTTAATTAAAGTTTTTGCTGATTCAATCATTAATATTCATCCGGCCTTGCTACCAAACTATGGCGGCAAAGGAATGTATGGCCAATATGTGCATCAGGCTGTAATAGATAATAAAGAAACCGAAACTGGCATTACAATACATTTTGTTGATGAACACTATGATCATGGCAACATCATTTTTCAGGCTAGATGTGCGGTTCAGGAAAATGATACAGCTCTTTCATTAGCCCATAAAGTGCAGCAACTGGAGCATGAGCATTATCCGTTGGTGATAGAGAAACTACTGCTCAAATAAGTGAAATTTGGCTAAACTTACGCTTAGCTTTTCCAGAACAGATCTCTGATTTGACTTTTTTATACCAAACTGACTGGCTTGACAACCTGACTTTATCTTCCCTTTTGCATTTTCTTTTGTTACTTGCGTCAATTAAAAAAAGTTGCGTCTGCGAAATTTCTACATATTATTAATTACAGTAATTACATTTCTAGGAAAAACCATTTCTACAAATGCACAATTATATAAAATAAGAGGAACGGTGTACGACAGTTCCAGAAACTATCCGATGGAAGCTGTAACTGTACTCAGCACTTCCGGCAATGGTGTAGTGACCAACAGCGAAGGCCATTATGTAATTGAAGTTTCCGAAAAAGATTCTATCTGGTTCAGCTACCTGAATAAACCAACTATTAAATTTCCGGTACTGAAAATAGCCAACCCGATGAGCTTCGATATTTCATTGCAGGTAAATGTGCCGGTGATGAAAGAAGTAAAATTGAAATTGAAAAATTACCGGCAGGATTCCATTCAGAACCGGCGGGATTATGCTAAAATTTTCAATTATGAAAAGCCTGGTTTAAAAACCGTATCACCATCTTATGGCGGCGCTGCTGGTTTCGATCTCGATGAGATCATTAATATGTTCCGTTTTAAAAGAAACAGAAATATGGCTTCTTTTCAAAGACGTTTGCTCCAGGAGGAAGAAGATAATTTTGTAGCACATCGTTTCAGTAAAGCATTGGTGCGTCGTCTTACTTCATTAACCGGCAACGAACTGGATAGTTTTATGCTTGTATTCCGCCCATCTTATTTATTTACAAAATATTCCGGTGACTACGATTTTCAACTATATATCAAACAAGCTTATAACCGGTATGTAAGAGGCCTTCCGCCAGATACTTTATTTAAGGAAGAGGAAGAATAAAATTTTGCTGACTATAGTAGCCGGATTTCATTGGGTTTTAAAAAAAAGACAATCCTATTTGCCTTGGAGCAAATTCATGCGAAAAGCTCAATATTATTTCGGTAAATTTATCAACCAAAATCAGCAACATGAAATATCTCAATTCTATTTGCATTCTTTTAATAGCAATGTTTGCTATTGCCTGTTCAACAAAAAAGAAAAGTAAAGCAGACACTCTTGGTGAAATCAGTTTCGAAGTTACCGGAAAAGATGAAGCTCAACCCCTCTTTAAAAAAGGGATGTTGCTCTTACATAGCTTTGAATATGAAGATGCTGCGGAGACATTTCAGGAAGTAAGAAAAACAGATCCGGATTTTGTTATGGCCTATTGGGGCGAAGCGATGACATATAATCATCCGCTTTGGCAAGAGCAGGATTTTGATAAAGGCAATGAAATACTAAATCAACTTGCAGCAACAACAGCAGAAAGAATGACCTTTGCAAAAACGCCGTTAGAAAAAGATTTTATAGGTGGAATAAATATTTTATACGGTAGTGGTAATAAGGCGGAAAGAGATAGCAGCTATGCCGCATATATGGAAACGCTTTATAAAAAATATCCCGGCAATGATGAAGTAGCTGCGTTTTACAGTCTTGCATTAAACGGATGGGGAACAACGGAACAGGACATTAGCATTTTACAAAAAGCCGCCGATATTGGAAATGAAATCTTGCAACGCAATCCCAATCATCCCGGTGCCTTGCATTATATTATTCATGCATTAGACAATCCGGATTATGCTGACAAAGCATTAGCAGTAGCAGATAAATATGCAATTGTAGCAAAAGATGCAGGACATGCTTTGCACATGCCCACACATACATACCTGGCTTTAGGACTTTGGGATAAACTGATCAGCAGCAATGAAGTTTCGTGGGCGGCTGAAATGAACCGTAGGGACCGAAAGAAATTAAATAATGATGCATTAGGTTATCATGCTTACCACTGGTTGCAATATGGCGAGAAAGAAGGAAG
>CAZOOT010000250.1:0-2521 GCA_964581455.1 uncultured Chitinophaga sp.
TTTAAAAACTTTACGATGGTTTTGACGGGCAATTCCTTTACCGGTATCTGCTATGTCTATATAAATATGTTCATGCTGATTTATTATTGAAACAGCAATATTCCCTTTCCCATCCATTGAGTCCAATGCATTTTTAAGCAGGTTTTCTATTACCCAATCAAATAAAGGGCCTGAAATATGAGCTATTATTTCTTCATTTCTGGCAGTGTCAATTGTAAAATTGACCTTGCCTGTTGCTCTTTTTTTCATGTAATCAACCATAGCAGTTATTTGGCTGATAATATCCTTTTGTTCAAGTTGTGGCTTACTGCCTATTTTCCCAAAACGGTCAGAAACGAGTTGTAGTCTGTCAACATCTTTTTCAAGTTCCTGAACGATCATATCATTTTCTTTATTTTGCTTCAACATTTCCAGCCAGCCCTGTAATGAACTAACCGGGGTGCCCAATTGATGAGCAGTTTCTTTAGCCATTCCGGCCCAAACCTGGTTTTGAGAAGATCTGTAGCTGCTACGTAGTGCAAAAAGTGTAATCAGGATAAACAGGCCTACAATGACCAATTGAACAATTGGGTAACTTCTGACTTCAGTTTGCAATTTTGATTCTCCATAAAAATATTTATTATAAACTAATGGTTCTTTTGTTATTTCTACCTGAACAGGCGGATTGATATTTCCAAAACGTTGAATCATCTTTCTGAGATAATTGCTGTCAGTTTCAACTTTTAAAGAATCTAGATTAATATATAAGCCTGTTGGGTTGTTATTTTCATCAGTCTCTATAATGGGAATATCATCGTTTTCTACCGCTATCTGGTTGGTAAAGGCCAATACATTGGGATCTTCACTAACAGCTTTTATCTTTAATGCTTCCCCAAATGCTGTTACCCGGTTCCTTTCTTCAGTTGCAATTTTTCTGGCAACATATCTGGAATAAAAAATTGTACTCGTAACAATGCCTATTGCAATAAGGGCAAGTACCGTTTTCCAGTTAAAAAATAGTTGAAACATGTTTCGAATTTAGCAAGGATAAATGGCTTCCCTTATTTTTGAGCAAATAATTTGAAATTCATTGCATAATCAGCCCAAAGTCTCTGTGGTCATTTTAAACTGGAATGGACAAAAACACCTTGAAAAGTTTTTGCCTTCTGTAATGGCTTCCAGCTATAAAAACTTTGAAGTATGGGTAGCAGATAATGGTTCTGGAGACAACTCTGTGTTTTTTTTAGAAAAGAACTATCCACAGGTAAAACTCCTTCTGTTCAAAGAAAACCATGGCTTTGCTAAAGGTTATAATATGGCTTTAGAAAAAGTGGATGCTGATTACTTTGTTTTACTGAATTCTGATGTTGAAGTAGAACCTGATTGGCTGGAGCCAGCTATAGAATTGTTGGAATCAGATATACTTAATGCAGCTTGTCAACCCAAGCTTCTTTCCTATAATAACAAGAATTTTTTTGAATATGCCGGTGGAGCAGGGGGGTGGCTGGATAGATTTGGATATCCTTTTGCCAAAGGAAGGATATTTGATATTTGTGAAGAAGATCAGGGACAGTACGATAAGACAGAGCAAATTTTTTGGACCAGTGGGGCGGCCATGGTTATCAGAAGTTCAATTTTTAAGGAAATGAAAGGTTTCGATGAGTATTTTTTTGCTCACCAGGAAGAAATCGATCTATGTTGGAGAATTCAGTTAGCGGGTTATAAACTATTCTCTTGCCCTTCATCTATTGTTTATCATATCGGTGGCGGTACTCTTCCCAGGGGCAATTCTTTAAAAACTTATCTAAATTTCAGAAACAACCAGATAATGATGTATAAAAATCTGCCCTGGTCACAAAAAATCTGGATTATACCTTTTAGGATTTTTTTAGATGCTTTATCTGCCTGGAAAGGACTTATAAAAGGTGACGGAGGTTATTTCCTTGCAATTCTAAGGGCTCATATTTCTTTTGTGAAATGGCTTTGTTTTAAAAAAAATAAAAGTGTTTTTCCAGAGAAAAGAGGTGGAGTTCTTTCGGGGCTATATAAAGGGAATGTTGTTTGGCAGCACTTTGCAAAAAAGAAACAATATTTTACACAAATTATAAAATAGCCTGTTTTTTATTTATGAACTCTTATTTTTGCAACACAAATTAAAAACATGGATCATCAGCAGGAATATCACGAGGAACTACAAAAAGTACAGGGCCGTGATTTCACACATAATTGGGTCTCTTCATCAGCATTCTTATTTTACCTGCAAATTGCTTGTGTAGTTGCTTTTATTTTAGGAGGCTGTTACATGCTTTCAACTAAAAGTTTTGAGAAACCAGAGGTAAAAGTGGAAGAGAGTACATTATATACACCCAAGTATAAATAAGCCAATCAAAATTTTTTTCGGTAAAGCGGGTTTGTTATTTTTGCAACCCTCAGTTCTTTATTTTTAATATGAAATATTCCTGAAACAAGGATTTTTCAATTTTGCGGAAGTAGCTCATTTGGTAGAGCACGACCTTGCCAAGGTCGGGGTGGCCGGTTCGAG
>CAZOOT010000251.1:0-2513 GCA_964581455.1 uncultured Chitinophaga sp.
AACCCTAACAGACATTTGCAGGAAAAGACAGGACAGAATGCCTGTTGTTAATCTTGCCTAAAATGAGCAATCAGATAGCAGGTAGCCAATACCAACCAGTTTGTATTTTTTTCTAATACAAGATTCGTTTTATTGCGTTATCTTCTCAGACAGAATAATATTTTTCATTCCCATGGCAAGATTCACTATTCTGCTGTTCATACTTTTTAATAATATTTCCACCTGGGCGAAGAATGACACGCTTTTGCTTGGCTCATACGCCACCTATTCACCCCCTTATTTATATTGGCTGACTGCCGGCAAAACAAATGGGACTTATGAAGATGCAATAAAGAAATTTTCTGAAAATAAATTTATACGGTGGGACAAACACATAGCTTTCACACAAGGCATCACCCAACATGCTTTTTGGGTGATTATAAAAGTAAAAGACACATCTGCAACAAGTCATAAATATCTCTGGAGCTTTTATCACACTTCCTGCAAATACGAATTTTATGAATTGGATTCTTCCTTCAGGTTATTAAATCATTATAATTCATCAACACATCAACCGCTTAATCAACGGCCCTACCCGGTTCGCTCTGTATCTTTTCCATTTAACATTTCCGGAGGGCAAATGAAATTTTTGCTTATTAAAACGCAATCCACCAATACTGACGTCCTTTATCTTGATCAGGATATTGCAACGCCGGAAGATTTTCTTCAATGGGAAATTGGCTATACTGCCTTACTGAACAGATATTTCGGATTTTTCATTTTTGCACTACTGGTTAATTTCCTGCTGTTCCTGTTTATCAAAAACAAAATATATGGATGGCTAAGCACTTATATACTTTTCCTATTAGCCTACAATATCAATGATTTTTGTTTTGATGTGCTGATTTTCCCTGACTGGTTTTTTGAGAAATTTGTATTAATACCAAAATTTACCTGGATCATCGGAGCTACAGCCAGTTCGTTAATTGTTTTTAATCTCTTTACTAATCAGAAAAAATATTTTCCGGGTTGGTACAAGCTCTCTTCTATATTTATCCGGATTCTTGGAATACTGATTCCTGTTTGTCTTTTTTCTCATTTGTTCTTTAATGACCCTCAAAATAAAATATTAGTTTTTACCCGATTCACTGGCTATTTCATTTTGGCCAGCGCTATCAGTTTTCAAATACTTAATCTCTTTTATATTAGTTTTAAAAAAAACAGAGCCGGAATATTTTTTCTTATCTCCTCCGGACCGCTTATCCTGAGTGCCTTTATTTATTTTTTTTATTTGCTGACAAGCATAAATGTTTTTATTATCTGGCCCAGTAATGTTATCATTTCATGTTGTTATGAAGTAATCCTTTTAACAATCATCTTTATCTATGATTACAGAAATAAAAATCTTGACCGGAACCGGTTGTTGGAAGAATCCCTTATCTCAGAGAGAAAGATTACATCAGCTATACTGAATTCCCAGGAACAGGAACGCAAACGCATTGCCGAAGACCTGCACGATGAGCTGGGCAGCAGTCTTGCAGCCTTAAAGCTACGGTTGCAAAAAAGCAATTTGAACGAACAATCGCTTCCTGAAATTATCCAGGTGGTAGACAGAGCCTCAGCTGACGCAAGAAATATTTCACATAACCTG
Organism: uncultured Chitinophaga sp.; assembly: GCA_964581455.1. Classification (GTDB taxonomy): domain Bacteria; phylum Bacteroidota; class Bacteroidia; order Chitinophagales; family Chitinophagaceae; genus VBAS01. The sequence goes on from CAZOOT010000251.1 coordinate 1,631, forward strand.
ATGCCACCGGAATTTGAAAAAACTTCCTTGCAGAACATTCTTTCAAATTATTATGCAAAGCTGAATAATGAAACGGGTATCCGTTTTCATTTTCTTTGCTCCGGAGAGGATCATCATTTTTCAAAAGAGGATGAATTAGTCATCTACCGTATTCTGATGGAGATTACAGGAAATATGCTGAAACATTCCGAAGCAACTGAAGCAACGATTCAACTGATCTATTATGACAATCAACTGGAAATAATGACAGAAGATAATGGCAAAGGAATTATATCCAAAGAAACCGATGGTATTGGCTTAAAAAATATACAATCAAGAGTAAGTTATCTGAATGGAAAAATTCAAATTGACAGAGGGCAGGTGGGTACAACTATTATGATCCAGGTTCCTTATAAATAAAGAGCTTATGACAAAAAGTATAAATCTGATAATTGCTGACGACCACACACTGTTCATCGATGGTCTGAAGTTATTATTGAAAGATGAGCCGGATATGAACGTTGTGGAGACAGCTTTTGATGGAAAAGAATTATTGAATATACTTCCCACCCACCGGGCTGATATTATTTTAATGGATATTAATATGCCCCACCTAAATGGCCTGGATGCAGCCCGTTTTGTAAAACTATCTTATCCCACTCTCAAAATAATTATGTTGTCGACATATAATGATGAGCACCTGATTGAAAAAGCAAAAGCAACTGGTGCAAACGGATACCTTCTCAAAACAACCAATAAGGAAGAATTACTTCAAACCATAAGATTGGTAGCCACAGGTCAGGCATGTTTTCCCTCCCGGCGGCCAAAGGAATAAAAAAAATTTGATGAAATTTATAATTTAATAAAAAAGTTAAATCTTAAAAAATGAGAAATAGAATTTTTA
>CAZOOT010000252.1:0-2504 GCA_964581455.1 uncultured Chitinophaga sp.
CCTTCTGAAATAATGATTATTACAAAATATATTAAGATATGATTAACGAAGAAATTGATTTCACCGATGCCCAGAAACTTAGGCAAATCGCTGAAAAGAGACTGGAAGAGAAGCGAAAAATTTTAGCCGATAAGCTGAAGGATCTCGACACAAATAAACTTCTTCATGAATTGCAGGTGCACCAGATTGAATTGGAGATGCAAAATGAGGAGTTAAGACAGGCCTACGAAACAACTGAAAAAGCCTTAAGAAACTACACCATGTTGTTTGACCTGTCTCCCATTGGTTATTTTTCACTCGATGAAGAAGGATCAATCATCGATTTGAATTTTACCGGAGCCGACATGCTCGGGGAAAAACGTTACAGTCTGTTAAACAGCAATTTTAAGCTTTTCATTTCCGATGAATCGAAACCGGTATTCAATGATTTTTTCAAAAACCTTTATGCCACTCACTCTGCAGAATCCTGCGAGGTGAGGTTGGGTAACAATTGTAAGATATGCCATGTCTATATGGAAGGTGTTGTCACTGAAGATGAGCAAAAATGTTTTTTATCAGTTGTCGACATTTCGAAATTTGCATGGTCGGGAAAGTGATATGAGAATAATGTAATTCTTCTCCTGAATTGTGTAATACAATCCCGGTCTTACTGGATTACCTTTAGCCCGGATTACCATATACATTTAAAATAATTCAGGATGGATACACAAAAAATTAGAAAATGCCTCTTCCCGGGTGTTATATCCCTGGTGTTAATATTATCTTCCGCATCATGCACTCAAAAGAATGACTTTTTAAATTCATCCGTAGTACCCGCAGCCATAGGCACAGTTAAGGTAAAACAAGATAAAAATAAAAATTACGCCATTGAGGTGGCAATCGTTGATTTAGCGGAGGTAGAACGACTATCAAAACAGACTTATGTAGTCTGGATTGAAACAGAAAGTGGTAAGGCGGAAAACATCGGACAGTTAAAAAGTTCGACAGGTTTTCTTTCAAAACAACATAAAGCTACTCTTGAAACTGTCACATCGTTTAAGCCAGTCAGACTATTTGTTACTGCCGAAGATGGGATTGATGTCCGATACCCTGACAACAGAGTTGTTTTAACAACCGATAATCTTTAACCCGCATAACTTCATCCACCTTGTTTAAAAAGCTATTTATTACACTATTTTTTATGCCGGCAATCTTGGTATTATCGGCCAGTGAAATTTCCATGTCCATCCAAAAATTCCTCGATAGCAAACCCGAAAATTCACGGTATGAAATTGACCAAGAAAACCTTTACTCAGGCAAAGTAATTCAGGAATTTTATCAAAACCGGGGTTATGCTCCCGCCTGGATTAAATCTCCCGCACCTGCTTGGATAAATTCCAACATTCCCCCCTGGTTAAATCCTGATTCCTATATATTGAAAAGCTCTGATTTTGATGCCTCGGTTGAACCCGATACTCCAGACTGGATGGAGTCCAGTCTGCTTGGCAAAAATGGCTATGTGCTCATGAATTATATCCGTCAGGTAAACCAACATGGTTTGAACCCGAACGACTACCATTTAGCCCTGCTTGAAAAGTACACCGACAGAACCATGCTGTTTATGGTAATAGATACAGAGGACATGATGAAGCTGGATGTTTTGCTAACCGATGCTTTTTTAGTCCTGGGCCTGCAACTTTACTATGGCAGGGTTAGCATTGAAAAGGAAGGCAACAGCTGGGAAATAAGCAGGAAGGGACCTGAATTAAAGTTTAACATGAAACTGGAAGAAGCGCTGGCAGTCAACAGCATTGCCAAAACACTTGACAGGCTTTCACCAAGGTACCGCTCCTATTGGATGATGAAAGCAGATCTGGCTTACTTCCTCAGCTTGCAGGATGATTCCTGGCCGGCATTAACGTGTGACACTACAATTAATCCGGGCCAGTCGAACCATTTGCTTCCCCCGATCAGGGAAAGACTTATGAAATTAAGATACAAGATGACTGACATTACATCCGGGGATTATGATAAAGATCTTGAAGAACAGCTCGTGATGTTTCAGAAAGACTGGGGACTGAATCCGGATGGTGTGATCGGTAAAGGAACGCTGCTCGCGCTAAACACCAGTCCGGGTGAACTCATCAACCGGTTAAAAGTAAATATGGAAAGATTCAGATGGTTACCGTTGCATGAACCCTATAAGTACATGATGGTAAACATTGTGAATTTTGACCTCGTTTTTATTGAAGGTGTTGATACCCTCATTTCAATGCGGGCAATAGTTGGAACAGATTCCCGGGAAACTCCTGTTTTTGATGCATTAATGACATATATTGTTTTTAGCCCAACCTGGACTGTACCCCCGACAATTTTGAAAAATGATGTGATTCCCAATTTACTTAAAGGCCCCGGATACCTGAAGGAAAAAAATATGAAACTGCTCAGGAGCGATGGATCCGAAATTGCATACAGCGATGTTAACTGGGCAAATATGTCCCGGAACAACTTCCCTTACATGGTAA
>CAZOOT010000253.1:0-1102 GCA_964581455.1 uncultured Chitinophaga sp.
AACTCATGACCAATACGGGTTCTTTCTTTTTCCTGAACTGTAAATATCGTTTCTGTAATATCCTTTTGCCGTTTAATTTTTTCTTCAACTAATTTTGCTTCCAATTCTTTCAAATGGGAAATATCATGGAGGGAGCCAATCATTTTTACCGGCAATTCATTTTCATAAATTATAAACCCTTTGTCCAATACGGTTATATACTCCCCTTTTGCATTTTTAATCCGATATTCACTATCCCAGCTTTGACCTTTTCCCTTAATTATTTTTTTTAGTTTTTCATTTACACCCCGCCTGTCATCCTGGTGTATTCTTTTGAGCCACCATCCCAGGTTTTGAGAACTGTTGACTGAAAAGCCAATTAAATTCTGCAAAACCTGGTTACGCAAAATCTGCCCCGTTCGTAAATCCCATTCCCAAATGGCGTCCTTTGTGATGGAACTGAAATGAGATAAGCGTTCATTTGCATGTTGTAATTGCTCTGCAGCTTTGAGCTGGTTTGTCACATCTATTGCTTCGCCGCCCAAAAATTTTTTATCTGACTTGGATTCTATCGGAAAAACACTGATCCAGAAAATCAATTCAGAACCATCAATCATTACATATTTTTCTTTCGCCTTAAACGAGATGCCCGTTTCCAGCACCTGTTTATGTGTTCTCTCCATAAATACTGCAATATCACTTGGCAATAAACTCAGTATATCTTTTCCGATTATGTCATCTTTTAATTGAAGAAATGAAAGAAAAGCTTTGTTCATAAAGCATAAACGGGCATCTTCATCCACAACCCAGGCCAGATTCGGTGAATTGTTATGAAAGGATTGAAACATCAGGTCTTGCTGATGCACTTCAGTTTCCAACTCGTATTCCCTGCTGATATCAGTTATTGAAGTAACAACTGATGTAGGTTCTGAACCATCCTCCCCGAACAAGGGCTGTGAGCTGACCAGCAAAGTCCTGGTCTCATTTTCTTCTGTTCTGAAAGTGATCCTGATATCTTTTTGTAATTCTTTTGTTTGAAATGCATTTACCGGAGGGCTGCTATTATAAGTCAGATTGCCGGATGCATCCTGACAATTATTCCACAGATTTTTAAATCCGTTGT
>CAZOOT010000253.1:1112-1462 GCA_964581455.1 uncultured Chitinophaga sp.
GAACAAGGGTTGTGAATTGATCAGCAATATCCGTGTATTAACTCCCTCTATTTCAAATTTTATCTTTATATCTTTTTGCAAATCCCCTTTTTGCAAAGCAATAACCGGAGGACTTTTTTCATAAGTTACAGGACCGGTTTCATCCTGAATACTTTTCCATATATTTTTGAACCCGTTATTCTCGTATAAAGTTTCAATGCTGGTATTGAAGATTTCGGCTGCTTGTTGATTAGCAGCTAATACATCTCCGTTTGCATCCTGCATAATTACCCCAATCGTTAATCCTTCCATAATGGCATCATAATTACTGTTTGCCACTTTTTTCATTCTTTTAATCCTCTCCTTACCTA
>CAZOOT010000253.1:1472-2504 GCA_964581455.1 uncultured Chitinophaga sp.
TCATAACCGATACAGAAGTATTTATCAGTCCCATCTGCTCCATTTTTGTATTTGCTGATCTCTAATTTCATCCAGTGAAGAGAACCATTGCGGGCAGAGATATCTATAGAGACGGGAGAATTTGTTTCTTTAACCAGGGAGATAGAATCTTTAAACGATTTTAAATGTTTTAATCCGAGAAATTTAAAAAAACTATCCTCCTTAATTTTTTCGGGTTTTATTTCAAGATTTGAAATAAAATGAGAATTGGCAAATTGAATATACCCGTTGTCATCAATCACCATCATGTAATAATCTTTATCTGTTCCATCTGCTTTTTCAATATAATCTGTTCTCATAGCTTTTTTATCAATTTAAAGAAGCGATTGTCGCAGGAATTTTTTCAAAATCGTTTGACTTATCAAGGAAAAAATCCGCACCCATATAAGCACATAAATCCCGGTAATTATCGCTGGCATGATTGGTTAACATGATTATTTTTATATGGGGACGGATCTGTTTGATTTCCTTCAACAGTTCAATTCCACTTTTATCAGGAAGATTAATATCAAGCAATACAATATCTGCATCTATTTCATTGATCATTTTAATGCTTTCAAAATAGTTGGCCGCATGTACTACCAGTTTTATATTCTTTACTTCTTCCAGCAGGTCAAGTATTCTTTTTATAATCATTAAAGAATCTTCCACCACCAGAACAACTATCTCTTTGTTTTTCATTGGCATCATTTTTCAAAACAAATTAATAATAGCTTATAAATAAATAGCGTATCCTGTTATTTCAACCTACTAATTATTGCTATTGGCTTGTAGAAGATATACTACAAATCATAGACCAGGACAACCAAATTTATTTTCCACTACATAACGAATGAGATCGGCATTATTTTTCATTTCCATTTTATCCATGATACGCATTCGGTATGTACTTACAGTATTTGCCGATATATTGAGCTGAGTAGCAATGTCTGAAATAGAATCTCCGTCGGCAAGTTTCAGCATAACCTGAAATTCACGTTCACTAAGAAGCTC
>CAZOOT010000254.1:0-2495 GCA_964581455.1 uncultured Chitinophaga sp.
TGGGCAATTGCTGCGAAGCCTTAGTGGGGTTTAGGTTTTGAATTAACTGAATTATAGCGGCACATGAAGGGCAATAAGTGTTCCCTTGCCGGGTGTGGAGTCGAAATCAACGGTTCCGTTCAGGAATTCGATACGGGTAGTGATGTTCTTTAAACCGATGCCATCAAATTTCTCTTTGTTGGCAGTATCAAAACCTTTGCCATTATCTTCTATGGTGCCGCTGATGCCATCTTTGTCCCGTATCAGGGAAATATCCAGTTGTGAGGCTCCGGCATGTTTGATGGCATTATGAACCGATTCCTGTACAATCCGGTACAACACAGTTTCTACGTTGGAATCGAACCTTTCTTCTAACCCTTCGGTATAAACCGACACCTGCAGGGTTCTATTACTTAGCTTATTGACAAACTCACGGATAGCATTGTCGAGATTGTTTTTTAATAATGCATTGGGCATCATAATATGCGATACGGTTCTTACTTCTTTACAACTGTCATCTACCAGATTGATAATCTTTTTAAAAGTTTCTTTTTGTTCAGGATCGGTTAAATTAATTTCTGATTCAAAAGCCGATAAATTCATTTTAGCAGCACTCATCATCTGGCCTACACCGTCATGTAAGTCTTTAGCAATGCGTTCCCGTTCGTTTTCTTCTGCTTTTAAAACAGCTTTTACTGCCAGTTGCTGTTGTTTCATTATTTCTGTTTGCAACTGACTTTCTTTTTTCAATTTCAATCTTCTGTATTGGGAGTGAATGAGCAAAGCAGAGAAAAGCATTAAACCCGCAATGCCAATGAACAAATAATTCTGTAATTGTATCTTACTTTTTTGTTCATTGATTTGTTGTTCTTTTTGTGAAGTCTGGTAACGGGAATTCAGATCCTGAATTTGTTTGGTCTTTTCTAACGTAAATAAACTGTCTCTTAATACAGATCGTTTTGTAAAGAATTCGTACGCTTTTTGATAATCCCCTTGTTTTTGTGCTACAGAAGAAAGTTCATTATAGTTATTCGATTGCAGTTCCGGATATTTTATCCGTTCAGCCATTTTATTACTCAGCGTAAGATATTCGATAGCCATTTTATAATCTCCTTTGCCACTCATGGCCACTCCCAGATCGGAATAGTTTAATGCAATGGCAAAACTGTCGTTGAGCAACTGCCGGATGTTTAAAGCCCGTTGCAGATTTTGTATTGCCAGATCATATTTTTTTTGAATGACATATACACCGGCAATATTGCTAAGTGAGTACGAAACACTGAGCGAATCTCCAGCTTTTTCCGCCAGATTCATGGATGATGTGTAGCGGTTTACTGCTTCTGTATAATCATTTTTATATTCAAATACAACACCGGATTCATTTAATATCATGGCAATACCGGCGGTATCGTTTAATTGGTTGTAAATATTGCCGGCCTTATTATAGTTTTCCATGGCTTTATCAAGATCCCTCGTTTTTCGATAAAGCTTTGCCAATGCATTATATACAGGAGCCAATTTTTTCTTTTCATTGGCAGATTCCAAAATGGTAATTGACTCTATAAAATTTTTTGCCGCCACATCATATTTACCAGTAAAATAATTTGCCACACCCATCTGGCTTTTTATTTCGGCAACGCTGGTGGAGTCGGTATTTTTTCTGGCAAGTTTCAATGCCTTATTACCTTCAATAATGGTAGAGTCGAAATCTTTGTTCATATAACTTTCTACAAGTTTTATGGACGCATTAATCTGTTGTTCATATGGCCTGTTGGATTGTATCAGCTTTCTCAAACTATCCTTATCTGTTTGGGCTTGCGCAAACAAACAACAGCTTAGTAATAATATAAATTGACAAACTCTTTTCATTCGCAAAATATCAGAGATTTAAAACCTCTTTCATTGTAAAAACCCCTTTTTTATCTTTTATGAATTCTGCTGCCAGCACAGCGCCGGATGCAAAGCCGGTACGGTTGTGTGCAGTATGTATGATCTCAATATTATCAATTGCAGAAGAATATTTTATACTGTGTGTACCGGGTGCAGGGTCAATACGGTGGCTGATGATTTCAAGATCAGTGGGATTGTCACTCAACACATTCACCCATTTATTTTTTCTTTTTACTTGTTCCATTACCTGTTCGGCTAATGTAATGGCTGTGCCGCTTGGCGCATCTTTTTTCTGTGTATGATGTATTTCTTCCAATATCACTTCATAGTCATCATGCGACGACATTAATGAAGCCAGTTTCTTATTTAATTCAAAGAAGATATTTACACCAATACTGTAATTGCTGGAATAAATAAAGGTGCCGTTATTATCTACACAATATTTTTTCAATTCGTCGAGTCGTTCTGTCCAACCCGTTGATCCACTAACCACCGGGAGCCCAAAGTCAATACACTTTTTAATATTTTCATAGGCGCTGTGCGGACTGGTAAATTCAATAGCTACTTCTGCAGTAGTAAGATTTTCTTTAGTGAATTCGTCAAGATTGGGCTGGTCAATTTTAAGA
>CAZOOT010000255.1:0-1350 GCA_964581455.1 uncultured Chitinophaga sp.
TTACTTATTGGTTTGATGATAAAAGAAAAACTGCTTTTTGTCTGATCGAAGCACCAACTGAACAGGCATTGAGGGATATGCACAATCATGCCCACGGTCAAATACCACACAGTATAATTGAGGTGGATGCTGAAATCGTAGAATCATTTTTAGGAAGAATTGAAGATCCAGGTAAAAAACATGATGCCACATTAAATATTATTGATGATGCTGCTTTCAGAACGATCATGGTAATAACAACAGCACCCTGCTTTTCAAAACAGTTTGATGCACTTCAATTTTCTGCAGCGGTAAAAGAATCGCACAAAGTTGTTCTTTCTTTGCTTAATAATTTTGAAGGAAGGCTGGTTCGGGAAACAGCAGACCATATGCTGGTATCTTTTAACACTGTGCCGAAAGCCGTTCAGGCAGCGCTGGATATTCGGGCCAAGTTCAATGAGATAAAACCGGACAGTATCTATTTTAAAATTGGACTTAGTGCCGGAATTCCGGTTACAGAAAAGAAATCAATTTTTGAAGATAGTATCAACCTGGCTCAACGGGTCTGTAATAATATACCAGGTGAAATTATTATTACGGATGAGGTGGCAGAACTCTTCGGTAGGGAAAAATTAAAAGCATTTAGTAAAGCAGATAACATTGTAATTTTAAAGCAAGGTGAAGAAAAATTTATTACACAACTTATGGATTTTATAGATGCCTGCTGGGACAATTCAAATTTAAAAGTTGATGACTTCAGTAAGCCGGCAGGATTAAGCAAATCGCAACTTTATCGAAAATTAAAATCACTTACCAGCAAATCGCCCAATACTTTCCTGAAAGATTACCGGTTAAAAAAAGCTCTGGGATTGCTCAATAAACACAAAGCCAGCGTTTCTGAAATCGCTTTTGAAACCGGCTTTACCAGTCCGTCTTATTTTTCCAAGTGCTTTCAAAAAAAATATGGCCATAGCCCCTCCGAATATTTATCAGCAAAATCCTGATCATCTTACTTTTTTACCTAGCATTCACCTGAACTAAAATTACAAGCTTTTGAACTAAAAGTTGCAGGCATTGGCTCTTTTCGCTGCTACATTTGATTGCAGAAACATTTTTAAAATCATTAAAATTAACCTGTATGAGCAAAAGTCTTTATGAAAGCCTGGGCGGTTCCGCTGGGATTGCCGCAATTGTAGATGATGTCGTGGAAGAGCACATGAAAAATCCGGCCATCAGTGCCCGTTTTTTACCATATAAAGATGAGCCGGAACGGCTGGCTGCTATTAAAAAACATACGGTTGATTTCTTCAGTGCCGGCAGTGGCGGACCGGTTACGTATACCGGAGGAGATATGCCCACGGCACATAAAGG
>CAZOOT010000255.1:1360-2454 GCA_964581455.1 uncultured Chitinophaga sp.
ATGAATATAACCCCTGCAGAATACCAGCACACAGTGGATGATATAATGAAAGTTTTAGGTGAACATAATATTGATGAGCAATCAAAAGTTAATGTACTTGCCATTCTCAGTTCCTTACAGGACTCGATCGTTGCTAAATAATTATTTTTTAAACCATTAAAACGAAGACAATGCCAACCTTAGTAAAAGATCTCGATGCTGCTGTCATTGAAAAATTTGCAGCACAACTCCGGGGAAAGATCGTAATGCCCAAAGACAAGAACTATAATGATACCCGAAAAATTTATAATGCCATGATTGACAAACATCCCGGCATGTTTGTAATGTGTGTGGATGTGGCCGATGTAATCTATGCAGTTAATTTTGGAAGGGAAAACAACTTACTGGTGGCCGTAAGAGGAGGCGGACACAACGGTGGTGGTCTCGGTCTTTGTGATGAGGGCATGGTGATCGATCTGTCAGGAATAAAATTTGTATTGGTCAATCAGGAAGATAGCACCGTAAAAGTGGGCGGCGGCAATCTATGGGGCGAAGTAGATCATGCTACACATCCATTCGGACTGGCTGTTCCCGCCGGTATCATTTCTACTACTGGTGTAGGTGGACTAACACTTGGTGGGGGAGTCGGTTACCTCGCCAGAAAATACGGACTCACTATTGATAATTTACTCGAAGCAGATATGGTGCTGGCCGATGGTTCCTTTGTTACGGTAAATGACCAAGAAAACACCGACCTGTTCTGGGCTATCCGTGGTGGCGGTGGTAATTTCGGCATCGTAACATCCTTTACATTTCAGGCATACCCGGTAAAGAATGTATATGGCGGCCCTACACTCTGGCCAATTGAACAAACCAATGAGATCATGGCATGGTACAACAAATTCATACATGATGCACCGGACGATCTGAATGGTTTTATTGCCACTATGATTATACCCGGACCTCCTTTTCCTGAAGAACTGCATAACAAACAATTTTGCGGAATTATCTGGTGCTATACAGGAGATGAAAAGAAAGCCGAAGAAATCTTTAAGCCTGTAATGGATCTGAAACCTGTATTTGCCCATGTGGGTAACATGCCTTATCCTTCACTA
>CAZOOT010000256.1:0-1807 GCA_964581455.1 uncultured Chitinophaga sp.
GAGATTTCCATTCCGCCTCTTGTATTACTAGCTGGTTTCAGGCTTGAAGTATTGGCATCATACGAGGCGCCAATCTGTATGCCTGAAAACTCAATACCGATATATGGAATAGCAGCATCATTAAATCTGTACCATGCTCCCACATAAACATTAACCGGATCGTCTTCATTTCTGTTTACACTATAAGAAAAAGCTCCGCCTACAATTGTGTTATGAGCTTTTGCCTGTATGCTATGGTTGGCAGACACATGTAAAGAATTATAACTGCCTACTGGAATTTTTCCTCCTGCCTGCAATGTTGTTCTTGGCGATAGTATAAATTGCCCCCCCTGGAAACTTTCTTTGGGCCGGTTGATATGATACATGGAGGCTCCGATGTAGAAATTATTATAGCCATTTGTGGTTCCGGAATATAAAAGCCCGGCATTTATATCTGCATAGCTTACGTTGATCTGGTTATTCAAAAATACTTCTCCAGTGGTGCCGGGCACAAAACCCAAGGGTGTTAACTCATCTTCAAAATAAACTTTTTGAAGATCAAGACGCTTATTAAGATAAGCCCCCTGAAAGCCTGCGCTAATGGAGTGATAACCATTTTCATCTAATCCTTTATGATAGGCAAGTGATAACCCGGCTCCGTTTGTAACCAGCACTCCATCGCCTGCACGGTCAGTATAACCCAATATGCCAACTCCCATTTGATCTATATTCGGTAATCTATCTTTAAGAATACCAAAATCAACAGAGGCTGTTTTTGTAACAAAAGCATTATTAATGGTAGGCCATTGATTACGATAATTACCAGCAACACGGAACGTACCGTCGAACAAACCCGTCATAGCAGGATTTAATGTTAGCGGTGACGCAAAAAACTGGGAAAAGTTAGGGTCTTGTGCATTTGTAACACTCATCATTGCCACACAAACCGTAAGTGTAGAAAAAATTTTCTTCATCGCTGCATTTAATTTTTTTCACTGATCAGAAAGATGAATAACCAAACTGCCTGAAGTTCAAGTTGTAACGTAATTGTCAATTATGAAATTGCCTTACATTTTTTTTGCTTATCCCTCATATCCGGTACGAACTGGAAAAGTACAACTTTTTAAAGACCTTGTTTGTAGAAATATTGCTGCTTGTAAAAGCTACGGATAATTAACTGCGAGCTACGGGTACCACTCTAAAGCATTGGGGTTAAGACTTATAATTCACAACCTGAAAGCTCTCTTTACATCTGCACTTTTGTACCAAAAGCAAGGTCTCCGGCATCACCCAGCCCGGGAACGATATACCCCTTGGCAGTTAACTCATCATCAATATCGCCACACCATATGGTTACTGAGGGCTCTTCCCGATGAACATATTCAATGCCGACAGTACAAGCAATAGCAACAACAATATGGATTTCCTTTGGCCGGCCTTCTTCTTTTAAATAATGAATTGTTTTTACGAGAGATGAGCCTGTTGCCAGCATCGGGTCAGAAATAATAATTACCCTGTTCTCCAATTCAGGACAAGAAACATAATCAAGACTGATCTCAAAACTGCCATCCTTATTGTGTTTCCGGTAAGCAGAAATAAAGGCATTATCTGCCTGGTCAAAATAATTTAAAATGCCATTGTGTAGCGGCAGACCTGCTCTCAAAATCGTTGCCAGAACAGGCTGTTCTTTAAGCATTTTATGTATGGCTGTTCCAAGCGGAGTTTGAATTTCCTTTTCTTCAAAAGGCAACACTTTGCTTATTTCATAAGCAGCCACTTCGCCAATACGCTCCAGATTTCTGCGAAACCGCATCCGGTCATTTTGTAT
>CAZOOT010000256.1:1817-2446 GCA_964581455.1 uncultured Chitinophaga sp.
TGACTAAGATTTACTACCATCTTATTGAATATTTAATATTGTTGATTGAATATTGTAAAACAATCCAAAAATTTTCAATTGTTTGCTACCAGCAAATCTAAAATCCCGGCCTGACCATTACAAATATATATTTTTGATGGTGGGTAGCAGAAATCTGCTCACGAAAACTTTCGGGATTAAAATTAATACTATGGTTTACAGGGCAATCGGTTTAATGAGTGGAAATTCATTGAATGGACTGGATATTGTGTTTGTGGAATTTCAGGAACAAGCAGGTAAATGGACGTTTGAAATCTTAAAAGAAGATTGCTATACCTATACTGAAGAATGGATTTCGAAATTGCAAAACTCAGCTAATCTTTCTGCAAAAGATTATTTACTCTTAGATATAGAATATGGCCATTATACAGGGCAATTGACAAATAAATTTATCGAAGAAAACCAGCTACAGTATAAAGTCGCTGTTATTGCATCAGGTGGTCATACCGCCTTTCATGGGTCAAAGGAAAAGTTGTTGCCACAATTAGGCGATGGTGCAGCCATTGCAGCTTTGACAGGACTGCCAGTTGTAACTGATTTCTTCAGCATAGATGCAGCTTTGGGTGGAAATGAAAGAAAATGGGATTTAT
>CAZOOT010000257.1:0-2437 GCA_964581455.1 uncultured Chitinophaga sp.
TCTATCCGCAGGATTGACGGAGGTGGAAAATTAAACTCACACCACGAACAATTAATTAACTACTCCACCCTCTGTCGCTGCGCGACTTCTCCCGCCAGCGGGAGACATTTTTATCCTCCGCTGGCGGAGGTGTCTATCCGAAGGATTGACGGAGGTGGAAATTCAAACTCAAACAATAATTTAATAATCAAAATTGCTTTACCCTCAATAATACCATTCCACCCTCTGTCGCTGCGCGACTTCTCCCGGCAGCGGGAGACATTTTTTATCCTCCGCTGGCGGAGGTGGAATTATTTTTTAATTTTAAAATATGGAACACCCAAACCCCGAAAACAATTACGGATACAACAAATCGCTGCAACCTTTTGCCAACAAAAACCGCAAGAGCATGACCAAGGCACAGGCTTGTTTATGGAAATATGCACTACGCGCAAGAGGCATTAAGGGTTATCAGTTCAGGCGCGAACGCCCGGTGTTGAATTATATTGCCGATTTTATGTGTAAGGAACTGAAGTTGATTATCGAAGTAGATGGCATTACACATCAGTTGGAAGAAACCATTATGAAAGAACGCAAAAGAGATGCTGAATTGCAACAAGCAGAATTTGTTGTGATGCGATTTACCGATGAACAGGTGCTGAAACATATAGGTTGGGTAATTGAGGAGATTGAAAATAAAATTGAAGAGATAGAGAAAATACATCCACGTGCGGATGGAGGTAGAGAGCCTTGAAAGAATAAAGATTATTTCCACCCTCTGTCGCTCCGCGACATCTCCCGCCAGCGGGAGACATTTTAAACCCTGTTGGCGGGGGGATAGTAGTTTTCAAACCAAAACCATCCCCGAAAACCGTGATAAGCAAAACTTATTATTGGCATATTACACCGGAACGGTGAAAATTTTCTAATTTCAAAAACAGAATGATTTCAAAAAAACAGTAACACCTATTTTTATCAGTAAGCGATTCCAACCATGAAAACCTATTTCGGAATTATCTTATCGCTATGCTTTCTTTTAGCAACCGCCCAGCCCGGTGCTTTGGATTTAAGTTTTGATATTGGAACGGGGGCGAATAAGGATATTAGAGTTATTGCCATTCAACCAGACAGCAAAATATTAATTGGTGGGGTATTTACATCTTTTAATGGATATAGCTATAGAAGACTTGCGCGTCTGATGCCTAACGGAGCGGTTGATACTACTTTTCAAATTGGTAGTGGGTTTGTGAATTCAACTCATTGGATAAATACTATTGCACTACAAACTGATGGCAAAATTTTAGCCGGTGGAATATTTGATACTATTAATGGTTATGCCGCAAATAATATAATCAGACTAAATCCCAATGGTGATATTGACACTTCTTTGAACAGTGGCTTAGGATTTAATGGAAAAGTAAATGTTATTAGGGTTCAGCCCGATGGAAAGATATTAGTAGGAGGAGAATTTTCTGAGTATAATGGAACTCTAGTTAACAACATAGTGCGACTATTGCCTAATGGAATGATTGATTCAGGATGGGATATTTCTTTTGGTGCAAACGGGGAAGTTAACGAAATTGCAATTCAACCTGACGGTAAAGTATTAATGGGAGGACTTTTCACTATGTATGGCGGAAATAGCGTATTTTTTATACAGTACCGCTCAGCAAGAGCTAATATCGATGGCACTCGTGATACTACTTTCTCGCAAGCGGGTGCATCCCGTGCTATATGGAGCATTCAAGTGCAACCCGATGACCATATTATTATAGGAGGTAGATTCACTTATTATGAATCTGTTGCTATAAATCGTATTGCACGATTAATGCCACATGGCACCTTAGATTATTTTAATGTTGGAAGTGGGTTTGAAAATGATGTGAATGTTATAAAATTGATGCCAAACGGAGACATATTAGTTGGTGGTTTTTTTCAAGTTTATAATGGGGACACTGTTAATAGACTAACTCGTTTAAAATCTGACGCTGTAAAAGACCCTGATTTTAATGTAGGGAAGGGCCCAAATAATGCAGTATTGGATATTGGAGCGCAACCCGGCAGTTCAAAATTAATTGTAGCAGGATTTTTTACTGCATATAACACAATTGGACGTGGCAGAATTGCAAGAATCTATAATTGCCTCACAACTAGCCCAGACTCTATATATGGGCTTGGATATGCTCAATGTTCCGGCACTATCCAAACATATTCTATTGATCCTGTTGTAAATGCCGCGAAATACGAGTGGGAGCTACCTAATGGTTGGATAGGGACTAGTGATTCCACTTCAATTACGGCAATATCAAATGGCAGCGGTGGTGTAATTTCCGTCAAGGCGTTTACCGATAGTTGCGGATTTAGTAAACCCACCTCCAGAATCATTACTACCATTCAGCCTCCAGGCGTAGAAATTTGTCTGGTAACCGTTGATGATTCTTCCACTCATAATATAATT
>CAZOOT010000258.1:0-2434 GCA_964581455.1 uncultured Chitinophaga sp.
CACCAATCACTACATGATCACATATTTCAACAGGAAGAATGGTTGCATTGGAGCCAATGGAAACATGATTGCCGATAGTTGTCTCTTTCCATTTTGATCTGTCACCTGCAGGGCCACCCTTATTCATCAGGTCATTGATGAACATAACTCCATGCCCAATGAAACAATTATTGCCTAGAGTCACTAACTCACAAATAAAACTGTGAGACTGGATACGGCAGTTGTTTCCAATTTTTACTCCCTTTTGAATTTCTACAAAAGGGCCAACAAAACTATTGTCCCCGATGCTACATTCATAAAGATTCACCGGTTCTACGACTGTCACGTTTTTACCAAACAGAACATCCCGGATTTCAATATGCTTCAATTGATGAATTCCCATTATCAATTTTTAAATTGAGCAGATTCGTATATCCTTTCAATAATTTCCACAGTTTTCAAACCATCAAAACCACTTGCAGTCATTTCTGTTTTACCATTTATTACCTCGCTAAGATTCTTATACACCAGGTGATGGTTGCTCATAGAACCCTGGTAAAATCCATAATCATTGTAATGTGTTTTTTCTGCAGGCATCTCAATTTTATAATTTTCAATCTGCTGATATTCCAAAGTATTTAAATATTGTCCGCCTATTTTTATCGTTCCTCTTTCAGCAAAAACTGTAAGTGACCCTTCCATGTTATTTTTATAACTATTCACAGTATAATTGATTGTTCCAATAACTCCTGTTTCAAATTCAAGAATGACTACCCCGGTATCTTCAAATTCAATAATACCCCGATGTCCAAAATTTTTTGTTATTGCATTTACCCCCTTCACTTCACCAAACATCCAATATAGCAAATCAATAAAATGGCTGAATTGAGTGAATAGTATTCCCCCATCTAATGTCTTCGTGCCTTTCCATGAGTTATGGTAATATTCAGGGCTTCTGTTCCAGAAACAACTAAGTTGAATGCTATAGATTTTTCCCAGCTTCCCTTCCTCTATTATTTTTTTCACTGCCACAACAGGAGGATTAAACCGATTTTGCTTGACTACAAATAATTTTTTTCCGGATTGTTTAGCCGCAGCAATCATGTCTCTGCAATCTTTAGAGTTAATTGCCATTGGCTTCTCACACAAAACATGACAACCGGCTTTCAATGCCTGTATGCTGTGGATTGCATGTAAACCATTGGGAGTACAAACAGCAACAACATTCAGATCTTTTTCAGTTGCCAGCAACTCTTCAATGGAGAAATAAACGATGGCATTATTTTTTTTTCCGAGTTCAATTGCTTTAGTCTTATCAATATCGCAAACGGCTGCCAGCCGGCCCACTGCCTGAATATAACCGGCATGACGCTTTCCAATATTTCCACAACCGATAATGGCAAACTGATGGGACATTAAGGATAAATAAGATCTGGTTTAACCTTTAATAAATTTTTAATCACAGCGAGTACAGCGGAATACATCGTTTGAAAGTGAACCCACTGTGTTCCGTTTTATCCTGGTGTAATCGTGGAACTTTCAGATGTCAGCCGGAACAACAGAACTGTAAAAACAATAAAGCTTGTGTTATGGACTAACACTGATTTTACTTCCGTAAGCCGGTATTTTGCCAAACCGAAGGATGCAGTGTTTTCTTCTTATTGAAATACTCTTTCAATTGTTTCAACGTCATATCTTTTATTTCAAGACTTACTTTGTCCCGGATTGTTCTCAATTCCTGAATCACTGATTTTTCCTGCTTGCCGGCAGGCATGGCTTTTTTATTTTTTTCACTAGTCTTCATACGCTAAAATTTCTCTTGCTGTTCTTATTTCTAAAATTTTATGACCCAATTTGTAGTTTACAGAATTGTAACCTCGAATTCTATTGATATTTACAATATGTTTATCCCGATAGTTATCGGGACCAGCTTACAAGTATGTCTGCATTGTTTAATGTCGCCAAAGCAATATGAATACAGTCTGCCCTGCTTGTTTTACCTACTACTTTTTCATTCATGTATTCTTCTGCAAGTTTAACTGCCTGGTCGGATATATCTATAAATTCAACGACTGTTTTTGGCAAACCCATAACAAGATTTCTTACTTTTTCGGGTGCTTTCTCAAGTTCAATGTCTGTTAGTTTTGAAAAAATTATTTTATACTCTCCGCTATGAATTTTTTCAAAAAGTATTTTTGTCCAAAGCTCAAATTCCGGGTCAAAGTAACCGCCAAAAACCGATGTGTCAAGATACAGCCTGTCCATAGCCAAATTTACACTATTTTATATTGGCCTTTTCATTCATTATACGGGAAAATATAACTACGCTGTGAATTCATTTCAAATAAGATCGGCAAAACTTTTTTCCATTTTCCTGAAAGTGCGAATGCCTATTAAGAGAAGAAGTATTGTTATAAACAAAGAAAGCAAAAACCCATTCAGATAAATGGGCATT
>CAZOOT010000259.1:0-2407 GCA_964581455.1 uncultured Chitinophaga sp.
CAGACTTATTGATAGGGCAGCATGTTGTATCTGCTCCATTTGTAAAACAAAGCGGACTGGAACTTATGCCCACGGGTTATATTGTAGTAGATGGCGGCGCACCCACCACCGTTTCTTATATCAGCAATGCATCGCCGGTACCTGCAGATAAAAATGAAATTGCCATGTGTACGGCCATGGCCGGTGAAATGCTGGGAATGAAATTAATTTACCTGGATGCAGGCAGTGGAGCCAGGAACCCGGTTACAGAAAGTATGATTGAGTCCGTAGTAAAAAATATTGAAGTGCCACTGATTGTTGGTGGCGGTATTATTGATCCCGAAAAAGCATATCGTAATTGCAAAGCCGGCGCTGACGTAATTGTGATCGGCAACGCCATTGAAAAAGATGCCTCCCTGATTAAAGAAATGGCGGCAGCTATTCACTCGGTGTCTGTATCTGCAAGAGTGTAAATGATTGCCTGAAGCATCCCGATGGATACGTTGTTATTCATGCTTCAAAAATATAAATCCGGATTTCCGTATTTCAGCTCCTTCACTTTTACACTATCCGGCTTTTCTTTTAGGCTGTATAATTGTTCATATAATCAGTCCAAAAAATTAAAAATTCTATGACAAACGATTAAAGTGTTCCGTTGAGAAACGGCATTTATCTTCTCATTAATTCTATAATTTTAAATGAAAAAAGGTAAAGCTGATATCTATAAAACGAAATCAACTATGAAAAATACCTCTTTCTCCAATTAATAGTCTGTTGAAATCTAACTGAACAAATTCTTTTTTTATGAATTAAATAGTATTTTTAGCAAAAACTGTTTATGAAATTTACTTTTTTTCTTACCATCATCTTCCCTTCTCTTGTGTTTTGTCAAAGAGAAATTACCATTTCCAGTGTGCCGGTTGATGCGGATATTTATAACCTTAGTTTAAACGGACCACCGGTAAAAATTGGCAGTGGTACAACTTCGCTCCGCCTGGAAAAAGAAAAGCCTGTAACTATTGAAGTAAGAAAAGAAGGATTTCTTCCGGTACGCAAAACCGTATTACGAAAAAAAGACGGGGAATCTAAGTTACTTGTGGAATTAACAGATCGTGTAGTTCAGGTTAATGCATCGCCTGCAGATGCATCTATTTATGTAAATAATATTGATCGGGGAAGATCGCCGCAATCCTTTATTATTAAAAAAGGGGAAAGCATTACCGTGGAAGTTAAAAAACCGGGATTTGTATCTCAATCAAAAACCTTCTATAACAAAGATGGACAAGATGTTCCGGAAATCAGCCGCCTGTTCAAATTAGAAGACCGGGTAATTTCAGTAAAAACAAATCCACAGGATGCAACTATTTATGTAGAGGATAACAAAAAAGGAGAAGGCAGCGCACAAATAATTATTCCAAAGGATAAATGTGTAACTGTAAAAGTGGACAAAGCAGGATTTGTATCCAATGAAATAACTTATTGCAATAAAGAATCCGAGCCTGTGCCGCCGTTTAATGATGAAATAAAACTGCGTGACAGGAAAGCACAGATAAATGTTATACCGGAAGACGCAAAGATATTTGTAGATGGAAAAGAAGTAGCAAAAGGGAACTACTCTGTTAAAATTCCTTCAGGAAAATGCACAGAAATTCTGGTAGTGAAACCTTCTTTTGTAACAGAAAGATATGATCTATGTAATCAATTGGATGCCCAATCGCCTGAAGTTGTTTATTCCATAAAAATGAAAGAAGATGAGGCTTATCAGCAATCGGAAGAAAGCAGTATTGCAAATAAAAATTTTACTTTAACCATTGACAACTCCAACATCAATCAGGCCGAGGCATGGAAGAAACTGGTCAGTATTATTCAGTCGCGGTTTGATGAAATTGAAACCATTGATGCTTCTACCAATTATTTAAAAACAAACTGGGTGGGAAAAACATTCAATCAGGGCTCCCAATATCCGTCTATGATCAGAACAAGGGTAATCATAACCAGCGCCGGTTCTGCCAATAATTTCAATATTAAAATTCAAAGTGAGCTGTCTAAAACATCGGCAGATTGTTCCGGGGCCGGAAACGATTTTACCAAACGACGTTTAACACCAACAATGGATGAGTGTTTTGAACCGGTAGACAGAATTTTGAGAAAATATGCAGATTTAATCAGCGAAATTCAACGCAGGTTTAATTAATCTTTTTCATAGTTGATTACAGATTAAAAAATGCCGAATCTAATGGATTCGGCATTTTTGCTTTAGATAAGTCCGGAATTGTTGCAAATATAATCTTGGTAAAAAAAATGAAGAAATAGTAACGATTTCTGAAATGATACAGTGATTATTGAATTCTTTACCGTAACTCTTCCACCTTCACCCTCGTCGGTGTTTCATTTCCCGCAACAATTGTTCTTGAACTCAGTGCAATGG
>CAZOOT010000260.1:0-2400 GCA_964581455.1 uncultured Chitinophaga sp.
CCAGGGAAATTGTTGTTGCGGCAGGAAGTAATACTGTCGATGTTTCACTTTCTTTAATCGACAATACTTTGGATGAAGTAATTGTTACCGGTTATACATCACAAAAAAGAAAAGAAATTACCGGTGCTGTATCTGTAATTAAAACTTCCGATTTGAAAAAAGTTGCATCTCCTTCTTTTTTAGGACAAATTGAAGGCCGTGCATCAGGTGCTACTGTTGTAACATCCGGGGCTCCGGGTGATGGTGCATCTTTACGGATCCGCGGTAATTCCACATTTAGTCAGGGTGGTGGCGACCCTCTGATTGTTATTGATGGGGTTCAGGTTAGGGGAGCTTTTATGAACAACATAAACCCCAATGACATTGAATCTATCCAGGTTTTAAAGGATGCTGCTACAACTGCTTCATATGGAATCGGAGCAAATAATGGTGTTGTTATCATTACAACCAAAAGAGGTAGTTCAGGTCAGGTAAAAGTAGAATTGAATTCATATTATGGTATTCAATCTGCAGCAAAGCGGTATGACTTGATAAAAACTTCAGCAGAATATGCTGAACTGGTTTATCAATCGTATAATAATTCTGCAGTTGGTTGGGCAGGTTTGGGAAATGAAACTTTTGTAAAAAGACTTTATGGAAACGGCCCCAAACCGGTATTGCCAACTTATGTTAATCCTGTTCGTGCTAATGCAGCAAATCCTCCTACAAATCCCGGAACATATAGTTATCCTGATAACCTGGTAATGAAAGCAAGCCCCGGTACTGATTGGTGGGATGCTATCTTTCAATCAGCTCCTATTCAGGAACACAACCTGGGTGTATCAGGCGGAAATCAAAATGGAAGATATTTTTTCAGTGTGAACTATTTTGATCAGGAAGGTATCGTACGTTATACAGATTTCAAGCGGAATACAGTCAGAGCCAATACAGAATTTAAAGTAAAAGGAATAACCTTCGGACAAAATCTTGCAGTTACTTTTTCAAATGGAGTTGGTATGCCAAATGGTAATCAGGTAGAACAAAACCAATTAAACCAGGGCTTGTTAAAGATGCAGCCAATAGTTCCTGTTTATGATGAAGGTGGAAATTGGGGCGGAACAAAAGCAGGTTTTGGCAATGGAAAAAATGGTTTAGCCGAATTATACAGAAATAAAGATAATCGGGGAGAAAACTTTAATCTTCTTGGAAATGTATATGCAGAAGTGAAATTCTTACAACATTTTACTGCCCGTATTAATTATGGAACCAATTTCTTTTCCGGATTTGGCCGTGGATTCACATTTATAGATTATGAGTCCAATGAAAGATTAGGGTCAAATACATTCCGTGAAAACCATAACCGTTTTAAGGGATGGATCTTTCAGCAACAGGTAACATATGATAATACAATAAATGGAGTACACTCTGTAAAAGCGACAGGTTTACATGAAGCACAATTAAACAGTTTCCGTAATATGGATGGCCGCTTGGATGGATATCCAATCGAATTACAATCCCTTTGGTATTTGAATTCAGCTTTTGCTGATCCAGGTACCCGCCAGGTAAACAGTAATGGTGGAAAAAATAACGCTAAAGAAAGTTATCTGGGAAGACTGGAATATGGATACAAGGGGAAATACCTTTTAAATCTAACCGCCCGTGTTGATCGTTCTTCAAATTTTGCTGAAGACAAAGGTGAATTATTTGGAGGCGTTGGCGCGGCTTGGCGTGTATCTGAAGAAGCCTTCATGCAGAATGTAAGTTGGGTTTCAGATCTTAAATTAAGAGCAGCCTGGGGTGTTACAGGAAATGACGGAATTCCCGCTTCATCTAACTATTCTTTCTTTGGTGGTGGCCCCGGTTCTACTTTTTACGCAATTGATGGGGGAAATAATAGCGTTACAACCGGATATTCTGCTACATCTGCAGGTAAACCAGTAAGATGGGAAAAGCAAAAACAATACAATGTCGGTATAGATGCGGTACTGATTAAAGGTAAACTTGAAACATCAATAGATTTATATAGAAGATCAAATGAAGATTTCTTATTCCAACCAGCATTGCCGGGGACTTTCCCTTATGATATTTCTCCACCATTTGAAAATATCGGAAAAGTGACTAACAGGGGGGTAGAATTAAGTGCAATTTGGAAGGATAATATTACAAAAGACCTTACTTATAATGCTGCTCTAAATCTTACTTTCAATCAAAATAAGATTGACCAACTTGCTCCTGAATTTGGTATCACCAGTTTCTTTGGAAGAACACCAGAATCAAGAATTGGAAATTTAGTAAGACATTACCAGGGAAGTGCAATGGGAACGTTCTATGGATATCAACTTAATGGAATTTTCCAGACCCAGGCCGAAGTAGATGCACATGCTGCTCAACCAACAAAAAAAATTGGCCGTTTCCGTTTTG
>CAZOOT010000261.1:0-2394 GCA_964581455.1 uncultured Chitinophaga sp.
TGGCTCAGTTTCTGGTTAAAAGGGAATATTGATTCCCATTAAAATGATTAATTAATATCATTGGATAACATACTGTTTTAGCCTTATTTTGAACTTAAGAGAAAAATTATGGAAAATAATCCCGAATATCAATTACCAAAACCTTCTTTAATTCTTGCCCTTGTGCCCATCGTTGCTTTGATTGGATTGCTGACTCTCAATGTTATTTATTTCGGTGATTCTGCTACTTCAGGAGCCAATCAGATCGGATTAATCTTATCTGCAGCAGTAGCAGTGGGAGTGGGACTTTATTTAAAAGTTCCATTTTCATTTATGCTAAAGGGAGTAACTAATAGTATAAATTCTTCAATGAATGCGATTCTTATTTTATTAATGATAGGAGCTCTTGCCGGCACATGGCTTATCAGCGGAATCGTACCAGCCATGATTTATTACGGATTGCAGGTACTCAATCCAACTATATTCCTTTTTGCATCAGTAGTTGTTTGTGCAATTGTGTCTGTAGCCACAGGTAGTTCATGGGCTACTGTTGCAACCATTGGAATTGCATTGCTGGGTATCGGAAAAGCATTGGGAATGCATGAAGGATTAATAGCCGGAGCAGTTATTTCCGGTGCTTATTTTGGAGATAAAATTTCACCCATGTCCGATACCACCAACCTGGCGCCTGCCATGGCAGGGACAGACCTGTTTACCCATATCAGGTATATGTTGTACACAACGGTTCCCAGTATTATTATAACGCTGCTTATTTTTTTGGGAATTGGTTTTTTTGCATCACATAGCGGATCTGTGGAAAATATTTCAGTATTATCTGTTGCAATCAAAGAGAAGTTTCATATTACGCCGATGTTATTTATTGTTCCTGCCATTGTAATATGGATGATTATAAAAAAAATAAATGCCATTACTGCATTACTCATTGGTTCAATTCTTGGAGGAATATTTGCTGTTATCTTTCAGCCTCAAATGATCAATGAGATTGCTGCCAGTTCCGGTACCTATATTCAAAAATCTTACATGGCAGTGATGAATGCCATGTCTGTGGAAATACAGGTTAGCTCCGATAATGAAATCGCATCCGGGCTGTTAAAGGCAAAGGGAATGGCTGGCATGTTGAATACGATCTGGCTGATCATTTCTGCCATGTGCTTCGGTGGTGTAATGGAGTCTGTGGGTTTATTGAAAAGAATTACACAGCCTTTGGTTCAAAGAGCAAAAAGTACTGGTTCACTTGTAGCTACTACTGCGGGGAGTTGTATTTTTACAAATGTTACAGCATCTGACCAATATCTTTCAATTGTTGTTCCGGGAAGAATGTTTGCGCAAACTTATAAGGAAAGAGGGTTGGCTCCTGAAAATTTAAGCCGGACACTGGAAGATGCAGGAACAGTGACTTCTGTTCTGGTACCATGGAATACCTGCGGAGCTACACAGACTGGTGTGTTGGGTGTTGCAACTTTTACTTATTTGCCATATTGTTTTTTTAATATTATCAGTCCATTTATGACTGTATTTTTTGCTTATGCAGGAATTAAGATCCGAAAACTGGTTGCAGATAAAAAAGATATTCAGGTAGATCCTACAGCTGTTTAATATTGTAACTGGGTTTGCGTATGAAATTTGGAAGAGTTAAATTCCAGCCATGAAATTCCAGATCGGTGATATAGTACTGATATTACACTCCAATGAAGAGGGGGAGGTGGTGGATATTATCAATAACAGCATGGTGATGCTGGATGTTGGTGGCATACAGTTTCCTGCATATACAGACCAGATAGATTTTCCTTATTTCAAGCGGTTTTCTGAAAAAAAATTATTTCCGGCAAAAAAAGAAAAAAAATATGTCGATGATCTTAAAAAAGAAAAACCTGTATTGGAAAAAAGAATTGTTGACGGGGTGTGGCTTTCATTTTTACCTGTAATTGATACAGACGAATTTGGTGATGATGTTGTAGAAGAATTAAAAGTTCATTTGATTAACAGAACAGAGACCCCTTATCATTTTGATTACAAACTGGCTTTTTTTGGAAAACCTGAGTTTGAGTTTAAAAGTATCATACATCCATTTGAAAATTTTTACCTGCACGATGTTCCTTTTGAGGACCTGAATGATAACCCCTTTTTTGAATTTGAATTTTCCCTGACCGAGCCGGACAGGAAAAAAGCGGAGATCTGTACCGCATCACTTAAGTTGAAACCAAAACAAGTTTTTAACAAAATAGAAGAAATAAGATCCAGAAATGAAGCAAGTTTTTCCTATCGTTTATTTGATAAATATCCGGATAAAGTAAAGGAAGATAAATTTGATACCGGGTCATTTTATTCTCAGAATAAAAGTTTCGATGCAACAAAAATCAGGCAGCATCTGGAGGCCCCCCGCTCAGTAGTTGA
>CAZOOT010000262.1:0-2389 GCA_964581455.1 uncultured Chitinophaga sp.
AACCGTCTGAAGTTTTGAAATCCTATTTTATTCATGCTACAAAGATTTATAATAATTGTGCAACCAATCTGCACTATTCATATTTGTTTAATAATTGTTGTATCCGCTTTTTTACTTTTTCGCGCAATTCAACGGGTTCAATCACTTCAATGGCTTCCCCCCGCGATAAAATGAGTGATTCCAGTTCATAATTCAATTGTACCTCCAACTGAATCAGTGTAAATTCAGAAGTTTCCTGTTTTACTTTTTGTGAACCATGCAGTGGCTTTGTTTTAATATATGGCCAAAGTTCACGGTCGATTTTTAGCATTACTTTTTGTGGCGCACCGCTATTGGGAACACTTACACCAATAACATCTTCAAAGTATTCATCAAAATCAATTGAATCATTGGGTACATATTTATTATTGATTTCATCAATTGAGAAAATCCGGTCAAGGGATAGGTTTGTAATGTTTGTATTGCCTGTAACAATTCCAAAAACAAACCATCTGTTATTGTATTGTTTTAAATGGTAAGGATGAAATTCGAGTTCAACAGATTCTTCCTGTTTAAATGATTGGTAAACAATCTTTAAAACCTTTTGATTTACGATTGCATTATAAAAGGTGCTGATAAATTCACGTCCGGTGAGAAATTGGTTCTCCTCAAAACTGATTACCTTTTGATTGCTTTTAAATTTAAATGTATGCTCCAGCCGGGTTGAGAGTTCTTCCATCCAATCAAACTGGGGCAATCCTTTAAAACGCGAAAGTGTTAAAAGAGATTCCCTTAATTGTTGGGCTTCCATTTCGTTTAATGGTTGACTGTTAATTGAAAAGCTTGAGTCTGAATAGCGATAATATGCATTTCTTCTATCTTTGTATGACTCAATCGGGGCATAAAATCCTCTTGAATCCTGCATAAATTTGATATCTTCATAAATCTGACGCTTTTTTACACCTGAAGAATTGGGATCAACATCCAGTAATGCGTCATTGCATGCATTAACCAAATCTTCGATATTATATTTTCTGCCAGGATTCCGAAAACACCGGTTTAAAGTTTGATAGCGAATTGTAGCATTTTTATTGGTAGCCATATTGGTTTTATAGTTGTGCAGGCACAATGCACAAATATAGTAGTAATTTTAATGTTGTGGAAAATTGTTTCCTTTAGGTTTGCCCTTTCTTATCCAGGGTTTCATGATCGAAATCATCCAGTAACGGTTCAGTATACGGATACCCGTTTTCAGGTATTCCACCTCCTGCTGTTTTTGGGCCAGTGGTTTTTCGTTGATGGCATAACCCAGCACGAGATAATCTCTCAACCTTTGGGTAGCCCACTGTCTGAATTGTAGAACCACCGAAATGATGACATCAGGATTGTAAAGTTTAATGAATTTAGTCTGTCTTTTACCTTTGATTGCACCATGTTGTGTGGTATGTAAGAAATCCTTACATACCACTTTCTGGTCCAGTTCACCTTCCCTAAAAATATTGCCGATATGTTTAATAATGGCCACCCTGTTTCTTCCATAAAGCTCACTCAACTGTTCCTGTGAAAGCAAATGGCAGCAAATTAAATTTGCTGCCGCTGATTGGAAACTGAACTTAAGTATTCACGAAAACTCTCCTTTTTCCTTCGTCTATCGGCATACCGCATCATACGACTCTCATTTACAGTATATTTTTTCAATGCTTCCTGAAGAATCGTTCTCATTTCAGAGCCTTGCTGAGCAGTAAATATTAAATCATCACAAAAAATATCAACCAACATCTTTTCAATTGTTGGGGAGTTGATTCTGTTTATTGTTTGTAATGGAGCCTCTGAAACCAGAGACTTTACAATTAAGGTTTCTTTCTCAGCATCAGGTTCCAAATGTGCTGGTTCATATTTTGACCTAATTTAATTGCGTAATAATTGCGTCAATTGCGTCATCATTGAGTATTTCATGTAACGCTTTTTTCTTTCTAGAAATCGCACAAGGGGGCTTTAATTTAAGTTTATTTATACCGGTAATAGCTGGCTGCAGCAATAATCAGAACCGTAATTTCTTCATCATTAATAGAATAAATTAGCCGATGTTTTTTGGTGATTCTTCACGAAAAGAAACCTTTGTACCCGTATCCAAGCGGTTTCGGTTTTCCTGTCCCTGTCCTGGGGTGCTGCTGCAGTTCAGCTAAAAGTACTTTTGCTTTTATGAATACTGCTGGTTCATTTTTCTTTATTCCGGCAAGATCCTTTTTAGCTTCATCGGTACTTTGGTTACTTTCCCTTCTTTTGCCTGTTTAAGCGACCGGTTGATTTTGTCAAGCATCACCGGAGTAATATGTAAATCATCGTCATCGACTGGTGTCAAGAGATAAGCTTGTTTTTTACCTCTCCTGATAATTACTCTTTCACCTTT
>CAZOOT010000263.1:0-988 GCA_964581455.1 uncultured Chitinophaga sp.
AAATAATGCTTCAGCCATTTCACTTACTCCAACTGAACAAACAGAACCCAAGCGTTTTGACCTGATGCATGATATTAATGTAAGAGGAACTTTTTTTATGACAAAGGCATGTATTCCCTTTTTAAAAAAATCTGCTAATCCACATATACTTACTTTATCTCCTCCAATCAATTTAAATCCAAAATGGCTGGCAGGACATATTGCTTATACAATGGCGAAATATAACATGAGTATGATGGCATTGGCTTGGGCAACTGAGTTGAAGCAATATAAGATCGCCTCCAATGCTCTTTGGCCCAGAACAACAATTGACACCGCAGCTGTAAGAAATATTCTGGGTGGTGAGATGCTGGCAAAAATGAGTCGTACTCCGGATATACTTGCAGATTGTGCTTATTACATTTTCAGTAAATCTTCCATTGAATGTACCGGCAATTGTTTTATTGATGAAGATGTGTTGGCGAAAGAAGGAATTACTGATCTTGGTCATTACTCCGTGGTGGCGGGAGCACAATTATATACTGACTTGTTTCTTTAAAAAACATTTATAAATTAAATGGCCGTATTCTTTATCAGGATACGGCCATTGTGATATTCAGAGAAAAAATTAATTCGCAGCAGGTGGCACTGGTGGTGGCACTACATTTTTAATGGGCTTTGTCGTTTTTAAATAAGCAAAAATGGCTTTTATTTCATCATCGGTCATATTCTTATACATATGCCAGGGCATGGGTGGTAATAAAGTTCTGCCAGTTTCAAGTCCTTTGAATTTCCCTTCACGCAATGCACGGAAAAACTGGTCTTCTGTCCAGGTACCAGTACCTGTTGAATCAGAGGTAAGGTTAGCGGTATAAGAAATTCCCCAGGGACCTACCCACATTGTAAGATCATTTGTTACAACCAATCCTTTGTCCTGCATCTCTTTCCTGTTAACATCAATGGGTGGAAAGTTTGCCATATAGCCAGCAAGAGCTAAAGAAAAATCTTC
>CAZOOT010000263.1:998-2382 GCA_964581455.1 uncultured Chitinophaga sp.
GGACCCATATCAGTCATTTTTTTGGGAGTGTGGCAATCGTGACAGCCGGCAATTAACATTAGATGTTCTCCAAATTTTTCTTTGGTTTCAAATCCACCAAAATTTTCTTTGGCAGTTGTAGCTGTTTCAGTTCCGGTGTCATTGCAGGCCTGGAATAAAAAAATTAGAACCAGTGCGGTTGAAATTAAAACAATACTCTTTTTCATAATGTTGGTTTTTTTTGAAGAAAAATTTATAATTATTTCAAAAAGCGACAGAAAAAAATTTCAAAGAGGTTCAAGACCAATTAAGAAATAAAGAAACGATAAAGAAAGGTAATAAATTTTTTATAACAGCGGTCTTGGATAAGTGCTTTTTTAAACCATCTCAATAAAAAAACCGGCTATTATGGCCGGTTTGTTATCTGGATGTTGATTTTTAATAAAAGTAAGGACGTAACTTATTGTTCTTCATTCCTTTTTTCCGGCCGCATCATCGGGAACAAAAGGACGTCCTGGATGGAAGGTTGATTGAGTAACAGCATACAGATCCTGTCTATACCAAAGCCAATACCCGAAGTGGGTGGCATGCCATATTCCAGTGCCCGCAGAAAATCATGGTCCACAAACATAGCTTCATCATCGCCTCTCTCCATCAGTTTTGACTGTTCTTCAAAGCGGGCACGTTGATCAATGGGGTCATTCAGTTCACTGTAAGCATTGGCAATCTCTTTTCCGTTTACCATCAGTTCAAATCTTTCCACAAGTCCGGGTTTGCTTCTGTGTTTTTTGGTAAGCGGACTCATTTCTTTTGGATAATCAGTGATAAAGGTTGGTTGTACAAAATGCTTTTCACATTTGGCACTAAAAATCTCATCTATCAGCTTTCCTTTACCCATTGACATATCTGTTGGGATATGTAATTGTTTACATACGTTACGCAGATTTTCTTCATTCATATCACTGATATCAAAACCAGTATGTTCTTTAATGGCATCAGCCATACTGATGCGGCGATAAGGAGCTTTAAAATCAATTTCTTTTCCATCTACAACTGCTTTTGTAGTTCCATTAACCGCAACAGCAATTTTTTCCAGCAGTTGTTCTGTGATTTCCATCATCCATAAATAATCTTTGTAGGCCACATAAAATTCCAGTACGGTAAATTCGGGATTATGCGTACGATCCATCCCTTCGTTCCGGAAATTGCGGCTGAATTCATAGACCCAGTCAAAACCACCAACGATCAGTCTTTTTAAATAAAGTTCATTGGCAATCCTTAAATACATAGGTATGTCCAGTGCGTTATGATGCGTGGAGAATGGTTTTGCTGCAGCACCGCCGGGAATACTTTGCAAAACCGGAGTATCTACTTCCAGTGCTCCTCTTTCATTTAAGAATTCACG
>CAZOOT010000264.1:0-2376 GCA_964581455.1 uncultured Chitinophaga sp.
TCAGTTTTCATTTAATTATTCGCTGAAGTAGGCTAAGAGAAGAAAAAAGAGAAAAGGAGTGTATAGGTATTATTTCGTTTTCACCAGGCAAATCCTGGAGATCTTCTTAACTGCTCCGTTGGGGATTTAGGGTGCAAAAAATATTCTTAACTCTAACATTATTTTGGGGAAAGTCCCGTTTTTTATTTCAGGTTATTTGCGGAGATTTATGTTTGAAAGTTCTTTGAATTTCCCATTTTAAAGCTGAATCAGCTTCTGGCAATTTTATTTTTTTTCTGCTGCATCTGTTTTTCTTTAAAAAACAGTGGGGAAAATCCCACCGTTTTACGGGTTTTTTCCCAATCATTCCATCATCCCGGTAAATAGTTTTGGTTTCTCATCAGCCCGATGAACCGGGGATGCTGAAAACCGGAATACTAAAAAGAGTAAGCAGAAAAACTATTTGTTATGAAAAAGATATTTGGAATTATTTTTTTGAACCTCCTGATTTTTAATTCTGGATTAAATGCCCAGGTCTGTTCGGGGGTTTCGGCAGAAGTTATAGCACCCAGCCAGCAGGGCGGTTCATATAATTATTTTGGGGTAAGGGTGGCATTAGATCATACCTATGGCCAGGACGTAACTGTAACCGGTTATATTTTTCCCGATGGCAGTTTTAACCAGAATAATCCTTTCACTCTGGTTATAACGTCAGGTAATTTAACAGCAGAAACGGATGTTTACTTTTTTCAAACCAGCCCTGCAGATGGTGCAGGGGTGGAGATAAGCACGGTGACACCTTGTCCAACTGATCCAATAATTGTTTTAAATAATGCAGGTCAAATTCATAATGAATACCAGGAATATCTTTTGGATTATATCGTTTCGCTGAATATGAATTTAACCGATACTAGTACTTTAAAACAAATTATTCAATCGAAAACAGAGGATTTCTTTCAAGACAAAGGAATTAATGTAAACAATCCGATTCAAATACAATTTGCAAATGGCAGTAATAGTTACCAATTTTCCACGTCTGGTTATTCTACTGAAGGGACAGCAATTCTTGAGGATCTAAAAACTCTTATTATTAACTATGATCCAGAAAATGATGAAAGCTTTTTTTCTTCTTTGAATAATCTGCAACAATTGTCATTAGATTTAACTGATCCGATGGAAATTTATATGATTGGTATTCCTGTATCGATAACAATTTATTCTTTTACTTATTGGAAAAACAATGCCGACAGATGGGCGGATACATTTTATGAACAAGATAGTTTAAGAAATTTACTTCCGGATCCAATTGCATTTATTGAGAAAAGTGTAATCCCTGATAATACAAACTCATTAATAGAAGGTGGTGGACCAAATATGTCAAATTACTATTATAGCGATAACAAGCTTTCAAAAGAAACTTTTTTCAAAAAATGTAATATTAATCTTTGGAAGCTGGGAGGTGCAGATGTATCTGGAGCAGTATCAGGTGCGTGGGGTGGAGGTATTCTTGGACCTGGCGGTGCTTTCGCTGGAGCTGTGTTGGTTTCGGCCACTACTTCGCTTGGTAATTTAACAAATCAAGTTATAAGTTGCTATGTTAGTTGGTGGCCTTTCTGATATAACTAAATTTTTTAACCAAGAGCATTTGAAATTAAAAGTTCAAATGCTCTTAAATTAATTTTATGGACAATATTTTTAATGCATTTCTTAGAGAAAGAAAAAAATTTTTTATTGCCAGTTTTTTGTTTGTATTGGCTATTGGTGTTGCTATTAAGGTAATAAAACCAGAAGAGAATATTATAAATTTTATTCTTTTTTATATTGTAGTTCCTTCGCTTTTTAGTTTATCTTATTTGTTAATTGAAAAATTCATAGCGAAAAACAGGAAACAAAAATAATTTTTGAACTCTAATTCAATAGTCTAGAAATATTCTGGATATCAAAATTGTCGATTAAACGATGATAATAATAAGAATGCTTTAATTTATTTACGTTCATATGAATTCTATTTTAGTTACTGACAGACATTATCAAGTAAAGCAAAGCAATTTCACTTTTTTTATTATTCATGAAACATTTTTTTCCAATATTATTTTGGATCTGGCCTTTTGTTGCCTATACACAGGCAAAAGACAGTTTGCCAAAAACAAATGCAAAAAATATTCCTGCACAATCTGTTCAAAAAATAAATCCTAAAGATTACAAACCCGAAATTTTCACCAGCGGTTTTATTGATATTATTAACAATGGCCAGGTAAATGCATCAGCAAGATTTATCCGGCTCTATGTGGGAGAACCGGGTAAATTTGCCATTCCCCTCTCTGTTTACAGCGGTGTTTCTTCCAACAATTTTGCCAACCAGCAAAGCCCTGTTATTAACCGCAGCAATGAGCAGTT
>CAZOOT010000265.1:0-2374 GCA_964581455.1 uncultured Chitinophaga sp.
AACGGCTTTTTGCAAAATTGCAACTCCACTCCTTTTACTGCAGCAGGCGCATTCAGCCCGAAGAAAAAAGATTTTGCCACTTACCTGGCACCGGATGGAGAAAATTTCCGCGGCCTGAATGCCGTAAAAGTGCTGAGCGAAGAAAAAAAATATACTATTGATAAAGTGATCAGGGCCGGATACGATACAAGGTTGACAGCTTTTGAAATTTTAATCCCGGCATTGGTAAAAGCGTTTGAAAAAAATATTTCATACAACGATTCGCTGTATGCCTACCTGGTTGGCCCGGTGAGTGTATTAAAAAACTGGGATTATCGTTCAGGAGAAAATTCAATTGCTACCACACTGGCCATTGAGTGGGGGCAAAAAATTTTACCGGCCATCATGCGTACCACTATTATTGATGACGAAGAAGCTGACCAGGTAGATAAGGCAACCTATTTTGCGGCGAATGCAAAACCCGGTGAATTAATACCCCCTTTATTATCTGTAATAAATGATTTCCAAAAAAATTGGGGTCGCTGGCAAATACCCTGGGGAGATATCAACCGCTTTCAACGCATTTCATCCGATATAGAAAATAAATTTGATGACAGCCGGGAAAGTTACCCGGTGGGATTTGTTTCCTCTACATGGGGTATGCTTCCTTCTTACAACAGCCGCAGCTTTCCCGGCACCAAAAAAAGATACGGTGTAAGCGGCAACAGTTTTATTGCTGCTGTAGAGTTTGGGAAAAAAATAAAAGCAAAGTCATTATTGGCTGGCGGACAAAGTGGCAATGAAAACTCCCTGCATTTTTTTGACCAGGGAGAAATGTACAGCAAAGGCATTTTTAAGGAAGTATTGTTTTATAAAGAAGATGTATTGAAGAAAGCGGAGAAAACCTATCATCCGGGAGAGTGAGAGAAAGTCGGGAGTCGGGAGTCATTAGTCTGGAACTAAAAACAATAAACCTATCGGGTCACATACTTCAAGAAAAAAATTCCCGCCTGACCGGATGGGCAGTGACCCATTAATTCCGAAAGTTTTTTATCCCAGAAATTGTCGTTTACTAACTGACGGAAATTATCCAAATTGCGTCAGTTTATAGACGGAATTTTTCTACCTTTAACTGTATCAAATTTACTGATATGGAATTAGAACGGTATCTCTTCAAAAAATTTGCAGCCTCCGCTGTTCCCGGAAAAGTAATGTTGCTGGTGGGTGCCAGGCGAACGGGAAAAACTTTTTTTATCCGTCAACTCATGGCAAAGTGGGATAAAAGCAAATGCCTTTTGCTGAATGGCGAAGACATTATTGTACAGCAGCAGTTGCGTAACCGCAGCGTTACTAATTACAAATCACTCACAGCCGGGTACAAATACATCATCATAGACGAAGCCCAGAAAGTGCCTGAGATAGGATTGATATTAAAGCTGATGGTGGATGAAATAAAAGGTATCCGCCTGATTGTAACTGGTTCTTCCGTATTTGACCTGAAGAATAAACTGGGTGAGCCGCTAACCGGCCGCAAAAAAGATTTTATGCTTTTTCCGCTGGCTCAATTGGAGTATAACCAGGTAGAAAATAAAATACAAATGCATCAGCACCTTGATGATAAATTAATTTATGGATGCTACCCGGAACTGCTGCACCTGAAAACCACAAAGCAGAAACAAACCTATCTGCATGAAATTGTAAGCTCTTACCTGTACAAAGACATATTAGTGATGGAGAACCTGCGCAGCCCTGATAAAATAATAGACCTGCTGAAACTGATAGCCTGGCAAATTGGCAAAGGAGTTTCGCTGGAAGAACTGGGCCGCAGTCTTCAGATGAGCAAAAACACAGTGGAGCGGTATCTTGATTTACTCACCAAAGTATTTGTGCTTTTCAAAGTACA
The DNA here is from genome assembly GCA_964581455.1 of uncultured Chitinophaga sp. Taxonomy (GTDB): domain Bacteria; phylum Bacteroidota; class Bacteroidia; order Chitinophagales; family Chitinophagaceae; genus VBAS01. The sequence goes on from CAZOOT010000265.1 coordinate 1,883, forward strand.
GGGTTTCAGCCGCAACCTGCGTAAAGAAATTGTAAAAACAAAACGCTGGTATTTTTATGATAATGGAATTAGAAATGCAGTGATTGCCAATTTTCAGTCATTGAACATGAGAGACGACAAAGGAATGCTTTGGGAAAATTACATGGCAGCTGAACGTTTAAATGGCAGTAAATAATTATTTCTGGCGAACACATGATATGCAGGAAATAGACTGGGTAGAAGATCGAAATGGAAAATTATTTGGATATGAGTTTAAGTTTGCAGAGGCTTCCCGGAAAATGAAAGCCCCAAAAGCATGGAAGGAAAATTATCCCGGAGCAGCATTTAAAATAATTCATAAAAATAATTTTGAAGATTTTATTCTAAAAAAATAAAACTGATTTATGGAAGTACATTCCCACACCCACACCCCAAGGAAAAAATGGAGTCATTATTTTTGGGAGTTTCTCATGTTATTCCTTGCTGTGTTCTGCGGTTTTTTAGCAGAGTACC
>CAZOOT010000266.1:0-868 GCA_964581455.1 uncultured Chitinophaga sp.
AGGTGTGAAAACACCCGGTTATGTTATCATTAATGAGTTGAATGATGTGGATGATGCCGTAAAGCATTTATCTTTTCAATTGTTTGTAAAACCAGCCAAAGCTGGCGATAGCCTGGGAATTGACGAATTGTCACTGGTTAATAATAAAATCGAGTTACAGCAAAAATGCATCAGTATACTGGATGAATATGGTCCGCTGCTGGTAGAAGAATATATTGCAGGAAGAGAATTCACTGTACTAGTCGCAGCAAATACAGATATACATACTTGCACTGTTTTCCGTCCTGTAGAGTATTTATTTCCTGAAGGAAGAGCATATAAAACCTATGCATTAAAAACATCCGAGCTGCATCCGGATTGTAATGTGCCTTGTAGGGATGAAGTATTAGATAAGGAACTTCGATCGGCAACCGAAAAGATCTTCAAGGGTTTTAACGGCGTTGGTTATGGAAGATTGGACTTTAGGGTAAATGATAAAAATGAAATTTATTTTCTCGAAATAAACTTTACCTGTTCCGTTTTTTATACCGATGGTTACGAAGGCTCTGCTGATTATATTTTAAAACATGATGGTATTGGCAAAACTGGTTTTTTAAAACACATCATCGCCGAAGGTATTGCCCGTCATAAGCGAAAGAATAAGCCGTTCGTTATAAAAGGAAATTCTATTGCGGGCTATGGCATTTATGCAAGTCGTGCAATTGAAAAGGGAGAGATCATCTTCAAAGGTGAAGGCCGTTCGCAACGTATCATCACCAAGCGGTTTGTAGAGAAGAATTGGAATGAGGATGAGAAAATGCATTTCCGCCGGTATGCTTATCCGGTAAGTGATGAGTTGTTTATTCTTTGGGATGATGATCCATCTGAA
>CAZOOT010000266.1:905-2340 GCA_964581455.1 uncultured Chitinophaga sp.
GATGGTTTAAATGTATTGGCATTGCAAAATATCGAAGAGAATGAAGAGCTAACCCTCGATTATGCCCAGTTCCTTGATGAAAACATGGAACCCTTTCATTGCCAGTGCGATACAGCCGCTTGCCGGGGTTTTATCTCCGGGGCACCCGGAAATTCCTTAACTTTTCGGGAACAATCCCAACCCAGGTTAAACTAACCCCACCTGCTTAAAGTTTTACTTTCCTTCCATTAATTCTGTTATTTACCATGAAATGTTGCTAGTATCAAGGATGTAGCCTATTATGTAAGATACTATAAATCATTACTTAAAAAATTTATTATACGTTTATCTTTCGACCATCCTTCGTTCATTCTTCGTTGAATATTTATATATCTCAAATAATTTAGCCTTTAACGCCGACTAAGGCCTATTTTATTAAAAGAATAACCTGTTTGAGTTGAAAATGTAATTAACGGCCCATGAAAACCATCAATATCTGAACATCACTGGGGTTTATGCCAGATATGCGGCTAGCCTGCCCCAAAGTACGGGGCTTTATCTTAGTAAGCTTTTCTCTGGCTTCATTTCCCAGAGATACGATTTTTTTATAATCAAAGGTTTCAGGTATTTCCAGCTCTTCTAATTGCGACATCCGCTGAACCAATTCCTTTTCCTTTTCTATATATGTATTGTATTTCACCTGTATAGATGCCTGCTCAATTGTTTCTTTGGAAAATCCATTAAGGGCTTCTTTAAGTTTTGGTAATGCTGCTGCAAATTCATCCAGCTCCACATCTGGTCGTAATAATATCTTCTGTGCTTTTTGTCTCTCCGTGATAGGAGAAGAATTAATAGAAGCAAAATAATCATTAATCTCTGCAGGCTCTACAGCAAGATCGTTAAGTATATTTTTTATTGCAGAAACACCGTTTCTTTTAGTAATAACATTATCCATTCTTTCCTGCGATGCAAGACCCAAACGATAGCTGATTTCTGTTAACCGCAGATCTGCATTATCCTGTCGTAATAATGTTCTGAACTCTGCTCTTGAAGTAAACATTCTGTATGGCTCATCTGTTCCTTTACTTATCAAATCGTCAATGAGCACACCAATGTATGCTTCGCTTCTTTTCAATACAGCTGGCTCCAGATTTCTTGCTTTTTGATGAGCATTGATACCCGCCATCAATCCCTGGCAAGCAGCTTCTTCATAACCTGTAGTACCGTTTATCTGTCCAGCAAAGAATAAATTTTGTATCAATTTTGTTTCGAGAGTATAACGGAGTTGTGTAGGCGGAAAATAATCATACTCTATCGCATACCCCGGGCGGAACATCTTCACCTTTTCAAAACCAGCTATTTTACGAAGGGCTTCGTATTGTGTTTCCTCTGGTAAAGAGGTAGAGAATCCGTTTACATATATCTCCACCGTATTCCATCCTTCCGGCTCTACAAA
>CAZOOT010000267.1:0-2274 GCA_964581455.1 uncultured Chitinophaga sp.
ATTTTTTTTACCCAAAAAACACATAAGCCAAGATAATAGACGTAATGATTCCAGCCAGGTCTGCAAGCAGCATGGTGCCAACCGCATATCTTGTGTTTTTGATACCCACTGCTCCGAAATAAACGGCGATGATATAAAATGTGGTGTCTGCCGATCCCCGGAAAATGGATGCCAGGTTACCTGCAAATGAATCGGCCCCGTGGGTATTCAACGTATCGATCATCATGGCCCTTGCACCGCTTCCGCTTAATGGTTTTAGAATGGCTGTTGGTAATCCATCTACAATCCTGGTATCGCCATTAAAGAGAACGAAAACATATTTGATACCATCCAGCACAAAATCCAGCACTCCGCTATTTCTCAGTAGGCTGATGGCGACTAATAATCCAACCAGGTAAGGAATGATTCTAACTGCAATTTCAAAACCTTCTTTGGCACCATCAATAAATGCCCCGAATACATTTATTTTTTTATAAATACCTCCCAATACGATCATGGCAATGATTAAAAGGATGAGTCCATTGCTCAGGCTCCCCGAAAATAATTTTACCCCATCTGCATCCAGTGATCTTACGTAGACCAATAGTGCTGCAATTAACATAGTAATACCCAAAACCCATAAAAGAATAACGGATTGAAAAAGGCGGATCCGCTGCCGGATGGCTACAATTGCTAATGCAGCAATGGTGGCCACAAACGTGGCGATCATGCAGGGAATAAAAATATCTGTGGGGTATTCTGATTTCAGGGCTACCCGATCAGCAATAATTACGGTTGGTATCAGCGTAAGCCCGGATGCATGCAGGCACAAGAACATCAGTTGAGCATTGGAAGCAGTTGTCTTGTCCGGGTTGATCGTCTGTAAGCTTTCCATGGCCTTAATGCCAAATGGTGTGGCTGCATTATCCAGTCCAAGAAGGTTGGCCGAAAAATTCATCACCATATGACCCATGGACGGATGATCTTTCGGCACATCAGGAAATATTTTAGTAAAAAATGGTGCAATGATCCGGGATAAAAACCTGATACCTCCTGCTTGTTCGGCAATTGCCATAAGCCCGATGAACAATGCCATAATACCGATAAGGCTGATACTTAAATTAACAGCATCTTTTGTTGTTTCAAAAACACCATTGGCTGAAAGCAGTTGAAAGGCCCTGTAATTACCATCATCAGTCCTGTAAATTTTTTCTTTGCCCCACAAAGCAAGTTTTTGGTTATTGAGCTTTTCCCGGATAGCAACAGGGACTAATGAACTATCTACAGACCGCACTGATGTGGTATCGGAATTTTTTCCGGTAACGAGATTACTGAAAATTTGCTCCTGCCCGGGTTGAAAAATAAATTTACCTGCTGCTGCCAATAATGCCAGAATAATGAAAGCTGTCCAGATTCTGCTAAGTGCCATAAATAATAATTGATTTTTATTGCTCCTTTGGTCCAAATGGCTCCATCGGAGAGTTCATACGGAAAGATTGCAGATTTTTTGTGAATATCCAAAAGCTTCTTTTCACATTTCGTCACTAAACAGCATGCCCTTATCTTTGCGCCTCGAAAAAAAAATTAAATGGGACTTCAAGCAGGAATTGTAGGATTACCGAATGTAGGAAAATCAACTTTATTTAATGCAGTAAGCAATAGCGCTAAAGCACAGGCAAGTAATTACCGCTTTTGTACCATTGAGCCAAATGTGGGTTTGGTTGATGTTCCGGATCCACGTATTTATAAACTTGCTGAGCTGGTGAAACCAGACCGCATTGTACCAACACAAATTGAGATTGTAGATATTGCCGGCCTGGTAAAAGGCGCAAGCAAAGGTGAAGGTCTTGGAAATAAATTTCTGGCAAATATCCGTGAAGTAGATGCGATCATTCATGTGGTTCGCTGTTTTGAAGATGAAAATGTATTGAGAGAAGAAGGTGCGATTAACCCAGTATCGGATAAAGAAATAATTGACACGGAACTTCAACTGAAAGACCTGGATGCTATCGACAGGAAAATTAAGAAAAATGAAAAACAGGCACGCATTGATCCAAAGATCAAAGTGGAACAGGAAATTCTGATCCGCTGTAAAGAACATTTGGAAAAAGGAAAAAGTATCCGCTCCCTGGAAATTACCAAAGAAGAAAGACCTGCAATTGCTGATCTTTTTTTGCTGACTGAAAAACCGGTACTCTATGTGGCTAATGTGGATGAACCTTCTATGCATACAGGTAACATATTTTCTGCTATGCTGATCGAAGCTGTGAAAGATGAAAACGCCGAAGTGATCAT
>CAZOOT010000268.1:0-2246 GCA_964581455.1 uncultured Chitinophaga sp.
CACTTATAGTAACAGGACAGAGATAACGAATATACTTGATGAAATGACCAACCTGTCCACCTCCCAGATACCAGTTGACCCTACCGGCTATGCAAAATTGGATAAAATGCAGGCCAATTTCAAAGCCAATAACAAGCAGCAGGAATTTCATCAGCGCACAAAAGAAACTTCCAAAATGGAAAACACGGTCATCTTATTTGATGCGCAAAATGGATCGGCATTCCTGATCAACGCCACACATAATGCACCTAATAGTGAACTGGGACAAACAATTAACAAAGGGATCATTAAATTGAAAGTTGTAAATGAACCGCTTTAATGAACTGATCCGAAACCAACTCATCATCAAATGAAAAAACAACTACCCCTCTTCATCCTTCTTTTTTTCAACTGCACATTTATCTGTGCGCAAACTTTTATCAAAACAAACGGTCCATGCAATGATGAGATATTAAAAAATGTTAAGGGAGAATGGATACACCGGGGTGACCCATGGTATGCAAAAGTTTCTAAACTTCAGGAACAGGAAATTCGTAATAGGGTTCAATCAATTCATCAATTTGTATTCACCCTTACTCCAACTTTGCCCGGAATGGATGTCGCCTGGGGCATTCATTCAACAGATTATGATTTTGCCCAGCAAACAAGAATAGAACATTTAACCGGCGGCCAAAGCAGGACAAATTATTATAACGGTTTCCCACTTGTTCAGTATACTTATTCTATTGGATTTTATGAATATTCCTGCGGCAAATACGGTGATCCTAATTTTATGAGTAAAGGTTATCCGAGGGAAGATGCAGCATCACTCTCAGTTGCTGTAAACACCCTGAATAATTTTTTGTTTCGGGACAATGGTGGCACAGATGGAATGCAGATAGACGGAAGAAATATAAAGATGATGCCTCATCAGTCAGGAACCTGGAAAGGCTACAATATGTACGATACTGACAACAGCGACTTCTCAATTCTTTTACATCGTGATGGAATGTTGCCATATATTCCTGTTACAAGGAAACAATATCTTGAATTAAGCATCAGCTATTTCAATAAATTTTTTGATAATAACATAAAAACATACCATGACTTCGGCGCACTTATGGACAAAAATGTAAAAGACGAGAATATAAAAAAACAGCAGAAACTCAAAGACGATGTTTTAAAGCATTACAGGGATGAACTGGCAAGCACTACTACCGCCGGGCTTCTTGATTCCCCGGCGATCGTCCTTGGTTTTTTGAGTCCACTCACCAACTATCCAATTTTTACTCCTGACGCTAAAACTGGTAATATGCTGGTAACTGAGAATCCCAAATATTTTCGAAAAGACCTGCCTAAATATGTCCCGCAATTATTAATTTTTTCTATAAGCAAGATACGTTGGTGGTTCACCCCAAAGATTGATCCTATAACAGTTTTGGAAGAAAAATTTCCAATTGAAAAATTGCAGGCTATGATCGATAAATAAAATTCTTGCGGAATGAAAAAACAACTCGCCATCCTCATTTTTCTTTTCTTCAGCTGCCACTTTGCCTGGAGCCAAAGCTATTTCGTAAAAACTGATACTCCCTGCGATAAAGAGCTATTGAAAAAAACACCCGGCCGATGGATGCCTACGAGCAAAGCCTTTAATGCAAAAGCTTCAAAACAGCACGAGCAGGAAATCATAAAGCGTCTTGATCCAATCCATCAATGGGTATTTAATATTTATCGTTCACCAATGGCTTTTGATGCTGTGACTTCCTTTTACTCCGTCGATGATCATTTTGCATCGCAACTTAAAATTGAACGTGATCAATATGGCTTCCACGAATCATATGTTAATGGCATTCCCACTATACCTTATAGCTACTCCGTAGGATTTTGCGCTTATCATTGCGGAACAAATAATTATGAGATAATGAGAGGTGCAGGTTGTGAGACGGGAACTAATATGTCTGTAGATATAAACAGCCTTGTTCCATTGACTACACTTCCAAACGACAGCGACATTGATGCGGAAACCATGCGGATCGATAACCGACCGATCAGGATGATGTATGTGCTCAGTGGAAAAAAATGGAAAGGCTATGACCTTTATATACACCAACCCGGTAGTACCGTCTACTTTGTTCTGCTTCACCGCGATGGTATATTGCCCTATATACCCGTTACCAGGCAACAATATCTTGACAGAAGTATTAAGTGCGTCCAAAAATTCTTTGACAAGACCATAAAAGCTTCTGAGAACCCGGAAGGACTTGCTG
>CAZOOT010000269.1:0-2242 GCA_964581455.1 uncultured Chitinophaga sp.
ATGTGAAGAGGAGTGCGATGAAGGTGTGTTTGGTTTAGTTGATTGGCATTTGTAATTAGGAATTTGGAATTTGGGTTAAACCGTGATAAATTTTAATTAAAAACAAATTTTTAAGTTTGGTATTTAAAATACTAAATATGAATAAACTAAAATAAAGTGTCTAATTATAAAGGATATAAAGATTTAGATTGTTACATACAAGCCAGGGAGCTTAGAATGTATATTTCTGATCTTGCTAAAAAATTCCCTGCTCATGAAAAATTCCTGCTGACAGCTCAGATTATTGATTCTTCAAGATCAGTTACACGAAATATGGCTGAAGGATATGGAAGATATACTTTTACGGATACAAGAAATTTTTTTATTATAGCAAGAGGATCAATAACTGAAACAATGGAGCATTTAACAACTGCTTTTGACGAAAAATATATTACAGGTGAAGAATTAGCAACTGGTGAAAAAAAATGTGAAATAGTATTTAAATTAACGAATGGATACATTGCATATCTTGATAAATCTAAAAATCAAAAGACTGTTCCAAAACCAAATTCCTGATTACTAATCCCCAATTCCTGAAAATGGCAACCATCAACTACAAAAGTTTTACGCTGGGCGTGGAAGAAGAATACATGGTTCTTGACCAGGCAACTGGTGAGCTAAAAAGCCATGAACAGCAGATCGTACATGAAGGACAAAAAGTGATCAAGGATAAAGTGAAAGCAGAAATGCACCAGGCTGTAGTAGAAGTAGGAACTGATATTTGTGCAGATGCAGATGAAGCATGGACCGATGTATCAACACTTAGAAAAACAATTTCTGATATTGCAAACAGTCTTGGGTTTGCTATGGGTTCTGCCGGAACTCATCCTTTTAGTCATTGGGAAAGTCAGTTGATCACCGATCATGTCCGGTATAATGAAATAGTAAATGAACTACAGGAAGCTGCCAGAAGTAATTTAATATTCGGACTTCATGTGCATGTAGGAATGGAAAACAGGGAGATGGCCAATCATATTGCCAACAGCACCCGTTATTTTTTACCTCATATTTTTGCGCTAAGTACCAACTCCCCTTTCTGGGAAGGCCGGTTAACCGGTTACAAATCTTTCCGCACAAAAGTGTTTGATAAATTTCCACGCACCGGAATCCCAGAAGCATTTGATAGTATAGAGGCGTATGAAAATTATGTAAAAATTTTAGTCAAAACCAACTGTATAGATAATGCTAAAAAAATATGGTGGGACCTTCGTGTACATCCTTTTTTTAATACTGTTGAATTCAGGATCTGTGATGTATCGCTAACAGTGGATGAGACAATAACACTTGCTTCACTCTTCCAGGCCATCTGTGCAAGGATTCATATGCTCCGCTCAAAGAACCTGAACTATATCCAATATTCCCGTGCACTGATCAATGAAAATAAATGGCGGGCCAGCCGCTATGGAATTGATGGCCGCTTAATTGATTTTGGAAAGGAAGAAGAAGTGAATACCCGTGCATTGCTCTATGAACTGCTGGATTTTATTGACCCGGTTGTTGATCACCTCGGTAGCAGGCACAGGCTTGCACATATACATAAAATACTGGAACATGGCACCGGTGCTGACAGGCAATTAAAAGTTTTCGAAGAAAAGAAAAGCCTGGTTAGTGTGGTTGATTATATCAGGGAACAATTCTTAGAAGGTATATAAAGATCTTTGCTTTAAAACTTTCCTTCATCCACGTCTTTAATAAATTTTATTATTCCAGGGAAAAAATGTTTCTGATCATCCCACATGGCCATATGGCTACCTTCCGGGCAAAGTAGAAACCGGCCATTTTTCACTTGTGTACTCATCCATTTCATATGATCAGGATCCATCGTATCATACGTAGCTCCAATAGTCAAAGTTGGTACTGTAATTTTATTTAGATCTTTACTCCGGTCCCAGTTCAACAGTCGCCCCGATACGGAAAACTCACTGGGCCCCTGCATAAGTAGATAAATCGGATAGTTCAGGTGTTTAAAAGCACGGTTTATGGCTTCGGGCCATTCCGGAAGCCGGCAAATATGTTTAGAATAATATTCTGTCATCAGCAACCGCTGATAATCTGCATTATCAAATTGACGATTGGCTTCAAAACTTTTAATTGAATCAACTGCTTCTGGACGCATTCCTTCATGTAGTTTTTGTTGATAAATAGCATAATCAGGAATACTGGACATCATATTTCCAATCAAGAGCCCTTTAAGGTTTTACTG
>CAZOOT010000270.1:0-1979 GCA_964581455.1 uncultured Chitinophaga sp.
CTGCTCCAGCTGCATATTGGTTTGCTCTTCCATTGCCGTCAGTGCCTTGTGTTTAATAACACCTTCTTCCGTTGCTTTTATTACTGCGCCGGATACGGATGCGGAATAGGGGAGTACACTTAATTGTTTGTGATACATTTCTGTATTAGTATAAGCCGTGCCATCTTCTTTGTTTCCCTGTTGAGTAATCCTCATATAACCGTTCGGCATTATTTCATGCACAATGTGCAGCACTACTTCTCCTTTTTTATAAAAATGAATTTCGAAACTGATACCATCGGGGAAAAGAGCCTGCACTTTATCTGCCAGTTCATGGTTTTCAAATTCGTTTAAATCACCGTCAGCATTTATAATATAACTGCTGGCAAAGGCGATGTTTTCCAGCGAAACCCAATTGTGATGGATGATCAATTCTTTAGCATCCTTTACAGCTTCTATTTTATAAATACCGCTTTTTGGCCTTTCGCCCCATTCGTAACTGCCTTTTTCGGGGAAAAGTTGCCAGGAAGCCAGAAAGTTATAAGCCTGAACCATATTGTTTTTTAATTGAAACTCAGCAAAGATTTTGTTTTCATTTCATATAACAAAGTATTGATGAGTTTGTTTCCCAATTCATTTAACAAATCCATACCTGTCATTTCTGTTATCTTTATTAAAATTTATACACGAATGAAACAACTGTTTATTTCGCTAACGATGTTGCTTGCCTTTAGTGTTGTAAAAGCTCAGGAACCTGTCCCGTCAGCTAAAGATATATTAAGTGAGGCCTATGCAATAGCAGCAAAAGAGAACAAAAAAGTATTTGTGATGTTTCATGCATCCTGGTGTGGCTGGTGTCATAAGTTGGATAAAAGCATGAATGATGAAAGCTGTAAGAAATATTTTCAAGATAATTTCATCATCCGCCATTTGGTGGTAAATGAATCGCCTGATAAAAAACATCTTGAAAACCCCGGTGCCGAAGAATTGAAAACAATGTATCATGGCGAGGGCCAAGGCATACCTTTCTGGCTCATCTTTGATAAGGATGGAACGCTGCTGTCAGATTCTAAAATGAGAGAACCGGGAGAAGGCCCGGAATCTGGCGAAAACAGCGGTTGCCCGGCCAGCAAAAAAGAAGTTGAGTTCTTTATCAGCGTATTGAAAAAAAATACCTCGCTGAATAAAGAAGAACTTGAAACAATTGCAAAGCGATTCCGGAAAAATGAAATGTAGATACTTTATAGCCAATTTGGCAGTTCATCCTCTACCGCCTGTTGTATTTGTTTCTTGTTATCCTCAATCCAAGCTGGTAAATTGGATGGAGTAAACTCCCAGCCAGATTCCGGTTTTTTCATATCAAAGAATATTCTTTCACCTCTGTCATTACATACATTTACTGAAAATGTATCCACTTCGGTATTCCTGATCTTTCTGAAATTAATTTCCCTTAACCGGCTTTCAAGTTTTATCAATAAGGAAAACTGCACTGCTCTGTTGAAATGAATCTGCATATAGTACCATTTGTATATTTCAATTACTCCAATTTTTTGATAAGAGGTCAATGTTGTAGCCGTTTAGGACAATGCAATTGTACTATTTCGGATACACAATCGGTATCAAACCATTTAATTGAGCCCGTATACTGCAAGAAGTGTGCTATGAATTAGAATCCCATGAATTAAATTTATTCACAAGATGATTTAAGTAGCAGGCAGATTGCAACGATACGAATAGTTTAACAATCTTGACTCCGATAAAAGTATATAAACAATTATTTTAGCAATATAATCTGATATATGAAAAAAATACTGGGTCTTCTTTTTTTATTCCCTTTTATTGGTACTGCTCAGGATTGTAAACTAATCCGTGAAACTGATCCATTTACCAAAGAGACGAAGATTTCTACTGGCTTTATCTTCGTTGATGGCGGATCGCTTACGATAGATGCCGACAAAAAAGAAGTGGTAGTTCTCTTTTCTATTGATGGGGCAGGAAAA
>CAZOOT010000270.1:2001-2237 GCA_964581455.1 uncultured Chitinophaga sp.
TCCACCGCTTCAATTATGTTTGAAGGGCTAAAATCCAAATCTTCTGCCCGTATCGGCGGTACCATGAGTTGTGAAGGGTTATTTCAATTTGTATTTCGCAATACGTCATCAACAACAACATTGTTACAACGATTAATGACGCAGAAAATATCAACTATTGTGTTTACAGGAAGTGATAAAAAAGAAGCTACACTTACTGTTAAGCCCCTTGAGCAAGCATTGATCATGAACATGGC
>CAZOOT010000271.1:0-685 GCA_964581455.1 uncultured Chitinophaga sp.
GACTATTCTTCTAATGACCAATTCAGTTTTATTATCATCAATCGGAATATAAAAGGTTTCACCATCATGGGAGGTTGCATTTAACTTAGTCTTTAAGCCTAACAACATATCGGACTTTTTAAAAGCTAATTTCTTCCCATCAATAAATACCGCTTTCATTTTATCAGAAGGAAAATGACCTTCCCAATCAGTAAACATTGCAGAAACCTTTTTAAAATCATAATTTCTCGGTTTAAGTTTTTGCTTTCTATCATTACCCCAAATTTCTGTGTAAGTATAACCACGGTATAATATATCTCTTTCGTCTATTTCTGCAGAAGATAAACCAGAGCCAGTATTATATTCCCAAGATAAGTTGAATGCAAGCTTTATTGATTTATCTTTCGAGGGAGTAAAGGCTTCAATTTTACCACCAAATTCTCCGCTGTATGTTAAATTCTTTTTTGTTGTAATATTTATTTCAAAATCGGTACCCAAATAAGGGGTGAGAAAATTCCTCAAGTCTTCTTCAGAAAAATTCGTTATGAATATTTCTTCCATGGCATCTACTTTTTCAGATTTTAATTTATCAAATTCTGCACGTCTTTGTGACGCAGACATTTCATTCGAACTTTTAGATGTATAATCTCTTAGGATTTCTATCGAAGCATTCAGGTCTTGCATTTGCTCTACTGAACCACCAGCG
>CAZOOT010000271.1:695-2235 GCA_964581455.1 uncultured Chitinophaga sp.
GAGAGTCTTTTATAAGTGGATTTTATATCTTCTGCTGTAGCATTAGCAGATAAATCCATAAATTTTAACGCTTGTTGAATAGTTTTTATGGTGGATTCTTTCATTTTTATCATAAATACAATAGTTAAAATAAAGAATTGGGTCAAACCTTGTGGTGGGAGGCATTCACTTAGTTTGACCCAATTCAAGGAGAATTAGAAATTTAGCTATACTTCGTGTTACAACGAGGGCACACATTCAAGGAAAATGAAAGATTAGGTAAGCCACAAATCTGGCAGTCTTCACCTTCTTCCTCGGGATTAACCCAATCAATCTTCCCAGCCTTTACATCAATGTTCTTGATTAGAGCTTTTTCTTCTGCAGTGAGTGAATCGATTCCCTTCCAATCTGCTTCACGAGCTTGAGTCCAAAAATCCTTGCGTGCACCTTCAGATACTGATCTTCTACCTCTTGTTGTCGTTTCTTCTTGTGGTTTAGTAGTCGCAGTGGCTTCTGGTTCTTCATTTTCATCATGTTCATCATCATCATCATTAGAAGAATTTGCAAGCTTTTCCTTCTTAGCTATTTCCCAAGTTTCCTTTTCTTTTGCTACCAATTCTCTCAATTCATCGAGATAATCAGTTTTGAAGGCATGATCCACTTCAGCAATAAACTTATGAAGACGATTGTAGATGGTCTTATAAGATGTAGGCTTTGCAATCTGTGTGAGGTTATACTTACCCCAAGAAAGTTCTTCTTCTGTAAGGGGAGTTTTAGATATCATCTTACCAATATCTTCTGGTAGCTTATGAACATCATTGGCGGACTTAACACCATACCACATCTTAGCTTTTTCTTTCGAAAACCGTTCAATTGCGATATCATAATCTTCCCAATCGCCATTTTCTTCAAGAATATAATTAAGAAGCATTTCATAAACACTATAGGGAAAGCCCAAGTCGTAATAAAACATGGTCTTATCTTCTTTTTCAACGATGTTTACATTACGAGAAAGAATTGCCCAATGCTTGAGTTCTTTGTGTTTAGCCATGTTTCCACGATTAAGCACATTCATCAAAACGTACTTAGAGGGCTTCCAGCCAGACTCATAAATAGAGTCTACACGATTATTCTTAGAAACTCGTGCAAAAATCTCCGGATGAGTCTTATCATGATGGAAAGCCTTAGTTTTGGCAAGTTCATCATAATCATATGCCATTACAGTTTTGTAGATCTTCCAAAGAATCCACTTGTTAGAGGAATCCCATATGCATCGGAATTGTTTTCCATCATCGCCAACAATGTTTGACCATTGAATAGCAATTGGAGACTCATCCAAGGTTCTTACATGAATTGGCTCACCATAAACCCTAAGGGGAATATAGTGATCTGGTTTCAATGCGGTCATAAATCTTTCTTCAAAGTCTCTATTTCCGCCCTTGTTTTCTCTCTCAGCGTCCATTGCCTGCTGAGCTTGTTTAAACAGTTCTCGTCTGCCCATTTTTTACTCCTTTTGTAAGTTTTATTACAAACTAATAGGTTTTCATGTCTTTTTTAGAAT
>CAZOOT010000272.1:0-2208 GCA_964581455.1 uncultured Chitinophaga sp.
TTTAACAAATGCAAAAGGTGCTTATTTATTTGATGCGGACGGCAATCAATACATAGATTATATCGCATCATGGGGACCAATGATTTTAGGACATGCATACGAACCGGTAGTAAAAGCTATTCAGGAGAAAGCGGTAGGCTCTACTTCATTTGGTGCTCCTACAGAATTGGAGATAGAAATGGCAGAACTTATTATCAGCATGGTGCCCAATGTTGATTTAATAAGAATGGTAAGTAGTGGTACGGAAGCCTGCATGAGTGCTGTACGATTAGCAAGAGGATATACCGGAAGAAATAAGATACTAAAATTTGAAGGACATTATCATGGACATGCCGATTCATTTTTAGTAAAAGCCGGAAGCGGTGTAGCTACTTTTAATATTCAAACAGTGCCTGGAGTAACTGCCGGCGTGGCTAATGATACATTGACGGCTGCCTATAATGATTTGGAAGCGGTAAAAAAATTAGTAGCAGAAAATAAAAATGAAATTGCAACAATCATAGTAGAACCGGTAGCCGGCAACATGGGTTGTGTTTTACCACATCCTAGATTTTTAGAAGGGTTACGTACCATTTGTGATGAAGAAGGAATTGTTTTCATCTTTGATGAAGTGATGACGGGATTTCGCCTCGCTGCCGGTGGTGCTCAGGAAAAGCTAGCTATCAAAGCTGATTTAGTGACTTACGGAAAAGTAATTGGTGGTGGTATGCCGGTGGGTGCATTTGGTGGCCGAAAAGAAATTATGCAGCATATTGCCCCGCTTGGAAATGTTTATCAGGCTGGCACATTGAGTGGTAATCCCATTGCCATGATTGCCGGATTTACAATGTTGACAGCATTAAAAAATAATCCTTCAATATATACAGAGCTGGAAGAAAAAACCATTTACCTGAGAGATGGATTGCATAAAGTATTTAAAGCATGGGGCCAACCATATATCATTAACCAGTATGGCTCAATGATAAGTATTCATTTCAGCGACCATCCGGTTACTGATTTTGCAACTGCCGCCTCAGCAAACAATGATTTATTCAAAAAATATTTTCATGCAATGTTGAGAAGAGGAATCTATCTGCCTCCTTCTGCTTTTGAAAGTTGGTTTCTCATAATGCATTAACAAAAGAAGATCTCGATAAAACAATTATAGCCACCAAAGAAAGTTTAGAGGAACTATAAATTCAAAATTAATGCCCCTCTTAAAAAAGAAGGGCATAAATAAAGAGAAATATTGATTTATAATTTTGCTCCTACACTAATAAAGAAAGTTCTTCCATCGGCTGGTAAAGCTCCGGGACCCGGATAACCACCTGCACGACGTGTAAAATATCTTGTATCGGATAAATTATTTATTCCGGCCTTAATATTATATGATTTAGAAAACTTATACGTCGCTGTAAAGTCAATAACAGTATAAGAAGGAATCAAACCATTTTGCGCATTTGCTGTTGGCGCCAACGTAGTGTTTGCATCGCTGAATGTTTCTCCCACATGGCTTAGCTGACCTGTAATCAGTAATGCTTTATATCCGGCTGTAATTCCAGTGCGGAAAATATTTTTTGGAGCATTCTCTACTCTTTTTCCTTTGGTGTTAGCGTCTTTATGATTCTCACTATATTTTGCATCTGTATATCCATACGATCCAAAAAGGATCAGTTCTGTATTTTTCTTTTTGGAAAGCAATCTTGCAGCATTGAATTCAACATAGCTTTCGATGCCTTTACTGCTGCTGTTTCCTACATTGGTTACTAAGCGATAGGAGGGTGATCCGGCAACTGTTACTGTGCCGATCCTGTTATTGTATTCCAGGTAAAAACCACTGACATCAAACTGTAAATAATCTTTTACTTTCCCCCTGTAGCCCAGATCAAAATTATAACCTTTTGCATCTTTAAGATTGTTATCGATTACATCTGTAGTGGGTGGAGCCTGCAGGTTTGCAAATTGAATTGGCCGGTATGCCTGTGATATATTGGTATAAATTTCTGTGTTATCAGAAACATGATATTCAGCCCCGATTCCAGCTAATATAAAATTTCTGTTACGGCTTACATTCTGTAATAGTATGGGAGTACCGCCAGAAGTATAACCGTTTCTTCCTGAAGCGGTACCTTCCAGCCATTCGTATCGGATGCCGGGGATCAGCAATAATTTATTAGTGAGCCTGAAAATATTTTCAACAAATATGGCTGCATTATTTGATTTGAATTC
>CAZOOT010000273.1:0-2197 GCA_964581455.1 uncultured Chitinophaga sp.
CCAATGCCTTTAGTCCTGAATTTGGAGAGCCGGAAGTAAGAGTGTTTAAACCTGCCGGTTTGTGTCTGGATACCTACCTGTTGCAGATATTCAATACATGGGGTGAGCTATTATGGCAAACCGATAAAATAGAAAACGAACAACCTGTTGAAGGATGGGATGGCAGACACATGAAAACCGGGGAGTTGTTGCCGCAAGATGTGTATGTGTGGAAAGTAGAAGCCACTTTCAAAAACAATTCAGTTTGGTTGGGAAAACCTTATGATAATGCCCGAACAAAAAAAATAGGTTCAGTAACATTATTGAGATAAAATGAGAAAGATTGCTTACATAATTTGTTGGGTGCTTTGCTTGAAATCTGTTCAGGCACAAGACCCTAATTTTTCTCAGTTTGAGATGAACCCGCTGTATTATAACCCTGCATACACCGGTGACAAATCTGATTTAAGAATTGGAATTAATTATAGAAACTTGTGGCTGAATGTGCCTGGAACGAAATTCCCCGGACCTTTATCTACCTACAATGTATATGGCGACAAACAATTCAGAAATGCTTTGGTTGGAGGGCTTGGTTTCTTTGTGATGCAGAACATCAAAGGCGAAGGAATTGTAACGCATACTTCTGCCGGGTTCCTTTACTCATGGCATGTTCCTACTCAATCGAAAGATTTTCATTTATACTTCGGCACCAGAATTTACTACAACCAACTCAGAGTAGATTTCAGCAGATTGGTTTTTTCAGACCAAGTTGACCCCGAACGGGGCTACTTGAATACGCTATCATCTTTTCATCAAAACTTGCCTTCCAACGGAGTAAGACATTACATTGATATTGATGCAGGCATGGCAATGAAATGGAATTTGTTCAACGGTAAATGGTCCAACGAATTGAGTTTTGCAACTGCTCATTTAGTGAAGCCGGATATTTCACTCGAAGGTATCAATACCGAACTGCCTTTTAAATTCAACTTGATATACAATACCAGTTTCCCGCTATTGGCAGACAAAGTATATTTCAATCCTAAAATGATTTTCGAAAAACAAGATGATTTTTCTGCTTACACTTATGGTTTTAATATTTACGTAACCAAGAAATACGGGCATCAGAAATATACTCAACCATTGTATTTGGGCTTTTACTTCCGTAATCCAAAAATCAATGAATTTAAAAACACCAAGAGTTTCGTTGCAGTAATAGGGCATACAGGAGTATTTGGAGCCAAAGAACATCGCTATCAGTTAGGAGTCAGTTATGATTTTACCATTGGCGGACTTTCCATGTCCACTTACGGTGCGCTGGAACTTTCTTCCACGCTCATACTTAACACAAAAAGCGCTCGAAAGCCCAATAGAGTTTGCCCACAGTTTAGAGGCAATCCTTTAGGACCGATTAATTAAAGAAATTCGTGGGTTACCTGTAACAATATCCGCATGGACGATAATTCATGGCAATATTATTATTTGATTGAATTGCAAATGATGCTGAAGAGTTCAGAATAAGTGAACTAATTATCAAATTATAAATATGCTGAAGGAGATGTGAAAAATAATATCCGTCAAAATTTGACTATTGGAAGTTTTGAATTTTTCGTGATTTACATTTTAACAGGAAGGATGCCCTATGGATAAAACGGCACATAAGCCATCTTAATCATCACATTATTTTTAGCAAAAGCATAGCTGGAAATGAAATAGCACACCATCATAATAAATCATAAGCCAAATGCGCTACTTCAAATAAATTACCTACTATCATAATCATTATGACTGCTCACCACAGGCGGCATAAGACTATACAGCACCGGAGTAACTAATCTTGAAAGTATGGTGGAAGATGTCAATCCTCCAATCAGCACCCAAGCTAATGGCGAATACAACGGATTACCTTCTAAAGCTAAAATCATTAACCCGCCAATGGCAGTCATTGCAGTAAGCACTATTGGAACAAACCGCACTTCGCCTGCTTCTTTAATTGCTGCATGTAAATCCATTCCTTTTTCTCTTAGTTGATTGGTGAAATCTACAAGTAGAATGGTGTTTTTTATTTCAATACCTACTAATGCAATTAATCCTATTACCGCAATAAATGAAAAAGTGTATCCGGTTGCCAGCAAAATGAGAATTGCACCAATTAAGCCTAATGGAATTACCGACAATACAATAAGGATGCTTTTAAAACTTTTAAACTCCAATACTA
>CAZOOT010000274.1:0-2196 GCA_964581455.1 uncultured Chitinophaga sp.
CATTTTTTCTGACATCATGCGACAACACAAAGAATAATACAGCAAAAAGCGAAATGGATAGTTCGATGGAACATCAAATGCAAATGCCCGGTAAGTCATCTGCCGGGGATCATGCGTTAATGCAGGCAATGAATGCCACGAAGAGCAAAATGAATGAGATGAAGATGACCGGTGATTTTGATCTTGATTTTGCCAATATGATGATCGTCCACAACCAGTCAGCAATTGATATGAGTGAAGTGGAAATTGCCAAAGGAACTGATACACAGATCAAAACAATGGCGCAAAATATTATCACAGCACAAAACATTGAGATCGGTCAACTGCAGACATTTATAAAAGACTACAAAACACCGGAAGTAAAAAAGACAAATCACGAGATGCACAATGAATTGGATGAAACGATGAAAGCCATGATGGACAATATGAACAAGATGCAAATGACAGGCAATACAGATAAAGATTTTGTAAGGATGATGATTATCCATCATGAAAGTGCTGTAAAAATGGCTGGCGATGAATTATCGCATGGCAAACAATATGCAGTAAAAAAAATGGCGCAGAAGATAGTGGAGGATCAGAGCAAAGAAATTAATGACTTTAAAGTATGGCTCACAGGACAGAAGTGAGTTACTGGAAACAAAAAAATGTTTACATAAATGTAAAATATTTTTTGAAAGATAAAAGTCATAGAAAATAATTGAATTATATCCTGAACTTGCATAATAAAAACAAAGAATTGAAAGCAGGACAAGCAATTAGTAAGTGTTTAAATAATTATCTTATTTCAAATAACTATACAAGCATCAAATAAAATAAACATGGAATTTGCAAATAAAAAATTAATCCGGGAACTTATGTCGGTAAGCAAAAAACCTTGTTTGTCATTGTACATGCCCACGCACCGGAGTCATCCGGAGAATCTCAAGGATACTATTATTTTTAAAAACCTGGTAAAGCAACTGGAAACATCACTTTTACAGGAATATTCCATCAGCGAAGTAAATAAACACCTTGAATCTTTTGAGACACTTGGAATGAATACAGATGTTTGGAGCCATACAACTGAGGGCCTTGCAGTTTTTAGTGCGCCGGATCTTTTCAAAGTGGTTAATTTGCAAATGCCGGTTGAAGAATTGGCTGTTGTGGCAGAAAGTCTGCACACCAAACCTCTGCGAAAATATTTGCAAACGATGGATCGCTACCAGGTGTTGGGTTTAAGTCTGCACGATATGAAACTTTTTGAAGGTAACCGGCATTCACTTGTTGAGGTTGAATTGTCTGCTGATTTCCCAAAAAATATTAAAGACGCATTGGGTGAAGAATTAACTGAAAAACATTCGACTGTTGCATCCTATGGAGGAGTGGGAGGAGGTAGTTCGAATATGCACCATGGGCATGGCAGTAAAAAAGATGAAGTGGATATAGATGCTGAACGTTTTTTTCGTGTGGTGGCCGGTAATATTTATGAAAATTTCTCCAGGTTTTCAGGGTTGCCGTTGATACTTGCAGCCTTGCCCGAACATCATTACCTTTTTAACAAAGTAAGCAACAACCCTTTTTTGATGTCAAATGGTATTCAGGTGAATTATAAAGCCGTAACAATTGACAATCTTAATACGATGGCCTGGGAAGTTATGGAGCCGGAATATTTAATAAAGCTTAAAGAATTAACTGATAAGTTTGAAGAGGCAAAAGCAAAAGGTAGCGGAACAGATAATATAGAAGCAGTGGCAAAAGCTGCTGCAGAAGGAAGAATAGAGATATTGCTTATAGAGGAAGGCCGGATCATTGCAGGAAAAATTTTAAATAATAGTATAGGCACAATTCAAACAGCAGATTTAAATGATCCGAAAGTAGATGACCTGTTGGATGACATAGGAGAATTAGTGTCAATGATGGGAGGGCAGGTTTTACTTATCCCACCGGAAAGCATGCCAGTACAAACCGGTCTTGCTGCCATTTTCCGGTATTGATATTACCAATGATCAGGAAAAAAGTTTGAAAATTTCTTTCAAAATAATATTCTTAATAAAAAATATTTTCAAAATAAAAAATAAGTACGATGACAATTCAATTTAATACGGATAAAAATATAAATGGTAACGAAGCGTTTACTGCTCCTTTAATCGCATTCATAACAGAAGACTTAAGCAGGTTTAGCGATAGGATAACAAGAGTAGAAGTACATCTTTC
>CAZOOT010000275.1:0-2180 GCA_964581455.1 uncultured Chitinophaga sp.
CTGGATTGAAGACAGTCTGCATACCGGCAACCTGAAAGCAGTGGTGTGTACTTCGAGTTTAGATCTTGGTGTTGATTTTCGTCCCGTCGAATCCGTTATACAGGTTGGTTCTCCAAAAGTGGTTGCCCGTTTTTTACAACGAGCAGGCCGCAGCGGACAGAGTCCTGATGCTGTCAGCAAGATTTATTTTTTACCCACACATTCATTAGAACTTTTAGAGGCCGCTGCGTTGAAATCAGCCATGGCAGAGAACCTGATAGAAAGCCGTCAACCGATGATGCTTTGCTATGATGTGCTGCTCCAGTATCTTTCTACCATTGCTATCTCGGATGGCTTTTTACCCGATGAAACGTATAAAGAAATTATTGCTACTTACAGCTACCAGCATCTGACCAAAAACGAATGGTCACAACTACTTCATTTCATTACAGAAGGGGGCAATGCCATGCAGCAGTATGATGATTTTAAAAAAGTAGAAATAATAGACGGGCTCTATAAAATAAACAACCGCAAAATTGCAATGCGGCATCGTATGCATATCGGAACGATTGTAAGTTCTTCGATGATGAAAGTTAAATTTATAAGCGGGGGATACGTAGGAGTGATTGAAGAATTTTTTATATCAAGACTCGACCAGGGCGATGTATTTACACTGGCTGGCAGAAATCTTGAATATATCATGATAAAAGATATGACAGCACTGGTGAGAAAATCCAATTCAAAAAAATCCATTATACCGAGCTGGGATGGTGGTAGAATGCCGCTGAGTGCAAATTTGGGGAAGAAACTGAGGGAGACGTTGAACAGGTCAAAAGTATTTAGCCGGGAGTCTGGAGAAAAAGAGCTTGAAGTGCTGCAACCACTTTTTGAATTGCAAAACCAACTTTCTCATGTACCAAAAGAAAATGAATTGCTGATTGAACAAATAAAAACGAAGGACGGTCATCATTTGTTTGTATATCCGTTTGAAGGAAGACTGGTGCATGAAGCCATGGCTGCGATTTTGGCTTATCGTATCAGCCGCATCCATCCAATTACTTTCTCTTTTGCGATGAATGATTATGGATTTGAATTGCTAAGCGACCAGCCGGTTCCGGTGGACGATACAAATGTATATGAACTGTTTTCTCCTGATGATTTATTGAATGATATTCAGCGCAGCATTAACAGTACTGAAATGGCAAAGCGAAAATTCAGGGATGTAGCTATTATCGGCGGACTAATTTTCCAGGGGATGCCGGGAGAAAAAAAGAAAGCAAGGCATCTGCAATCTTCTGCTTCGCTCCTCTTTAATGTTTTTGCTGAATATGATAAAGACAACCTATTGCTGCGACAGGCTTACCAGGAAGTGCTCGATCAGCAAATGGAAGAAGCAAGATTAAGAGATATGCTGGAAAGAATACAACAATCAAAAATCATTCTTACGTTTCCCGAACGTCTGACACCCTTCTGTTTTCCCATAAAAGTGGACAGCATGCGGGAAGATTTATCATCTGAAAAACTGGAAGACCGTGTAAAAAAAATGCAACAACAACTGGAGGCTGACTAGTTTGTTGTAAATTTGTACACTGCTGAATGAAAAACCCGGTTCCTCATATCATTGCTAACAATACGTATTGGATATCCCCGGACAGATGCCTGTTTTGGGAAGAGCAAAAGAGTTTGATCGTTGCAGATCTGCATCTTGGTAAAACAGGTCATTTTCGAAAATCAGGAATTGCTGTTCCTCAATCCATTTACAAAGCCGATCTGCAGCGGTTAATGGCCCAGCTTTATCTTTTTAAAGTAGAACGATTGATTATTGTTGGCGATTTTACCCATAGCACTGTCAATAAAGAACTGGAGTTATTCTTAAAATGGCGAAATGATTTCTCCCTACTGCATATTGATCTTGTAAAAGGTAATCATGATATTTTAGCCGACTCCTGGTACCAGGATGCCAATATAAAATTGCATGAATGGGAATTACAGATTGATGGCTTCTGCTTCAGACATGAAGACAAACGAATTAAGAAAAATGACTCACCTGATATCAAATACACTTTTACAGGACATGTACATCCGTCTATTACATTAAAAGGAAAAGGGAGGCAATCGCTTAAATTTCCTTGTTTCTATTTTGCAAAAGAACATTGTATTTTACCTGCTTTCAGTCGGTTTACCGGATCGTTCAAAGTAGA
>CAZOOT010000276.1:0-2154 GCA_964581455.1 uncultured Chitinophaga sp.
TACGCCAACCAAAGGGACGATCTATCTTCAAACCCACTCCCATTAGGGAAATAATTACTGCTATCTCAGTTGTCCTTTCAACAAAAACACTGTTTTTAACAGGGTCAACTGTCATGAAACCGGGAAATATCAAGGGTAGGACAACACCCAGCACAATAAAAACCATAGCAATGGAGATCGGGGTTCTGGATAACAAACGTGTAAGAAACGATGTACCCAAAAAGGTTAACCCAAGCAGCAGGAGCAGTAAATTATAATTGAATGAAAATTGTTCCATTGGTATATTTGTAACCGTTTTTTTTAATTTAAACCCCTTGCCTTTATGGTAATGCGTAAAGTTAAACATTTTGATTTACTTATCCATTTCTTCTTTGGATTGCATGAATAAACGTACAAACCAGCTGCGCTGTTGTCCTCCCGGAATATCGTTGGGTCAGCCATCTCTATACAAATACATCCACCACCCAATATTACGGCATTGGCCGGTTTATCGTCAGCTGGTTATTGCCACAGTTTTGCTTTCCAATCGTTTCAACTTTCTATTTTCGATTAATAGGCAATGACAAGGTACTTTGAATTCCTCCAGAATTCTACCGGATCAGTAACGGTTAGCATGGATGCTTCCGTGCTTGATTCTTTCAGCTCATAACTTGAAGGATGATGATTCGTAATAACTTCTATTTTTTTCATTTCCGCATTCAGTGTAAAAGTTGTTCTTTCCCTTATATCTACCATTTGTAAATGATTTTTATCGAGTTTAGGGTTTAACGTATTCACTCGTCCCAGAAAGCCAAGAAAACCACCGGTTTTTTCAATTATCCCCATATTTCTTAATTCATCTTCGCTACCAGCAATATAATGGGCTGAGTTTATTGTATTGGTTTTTGTTTCGAGTGCTTCATTTAAATTTTGTTTTTCCAGAATAAGCGATGCAATTTGGGATGCTTGCTCTGCAATTTGCTTTTCAAGTTTATCTACGTTCTGTTTTAAATTAAAATTGACACTTTCCTTTTCCCTGATTTCAGCGTTCAGTTCTTCAATCATAGCAGACTATTCAGAAACCAAATTATTGGATTTGATAAGCCTGTAATTGAGTGAATTGTAATTTTTATCCCTATCAAGCAATAAATCATTTATTTCATTTACTTTTTGGGTTAGCCTTGTTCTAAATTTTTTTCCAACCGGAGCTGGATCCAATGTATTATCTCCTGGTATAATACTGTCAAGGACTGATTCAATATCCTCAAGTGTTGAACGATATACATTCGACAAAGAATCGCTTTTAGCCAATTGAATAGCTAAACCCTGATTTTGCTTTTGAAGTTCAAGTACTTCATTTTTGTCGTTGCAGCCCCAAAGGCTTGTTAAAAAAAATAAAACCGATAAACCTAGCGTTTTCATAATCTTTTCCTTTTAAATTGAAGAATGGTAATTTTATAATTTTATACGATTATTTTTATTATTTAGTTACTTCATTATGAATATAATAGCTAATTATTTTTCATAATGTTTCATGGTAAGGAGGCCCTACATCGACAAAAAACATGAGGTTGCCCACAATATTATTTTGCGTTTATTCTTAATTAATCGGGCAGCTCCATCAAAACGATGTTGCACAATAAGCAACTATAACTTTCTTATTGAATTAATTCTTTCGAAGTAATTTTTCTGCATTCGTACCCGGAAATTGCCGGAATATTATCATTTTTAAGCCGTAAATCTAAAATCAACCTGTTTGCCTGTATTTTCGGAGTTGATTTAACCTGTTTAAATTTGCAGTAAAATGATACATAAACGATTCCATTTAAGATACTTAATATTCTTCTCAGTATTCATTTTGTTTTACCCCTCTTGCAATGACCCTGAGGAATTACCTGAGCCTGAAGAAAAGGAAAATAAGTACAGTAAAATTATCGACAGAGGGTATGCCCTTTACAGTGACTTCGGTGCGAAGGGCGACGGCAAGACCGATGATATAGACGCCATAGTCACAACCCATGCGTACGCCAATCAGCAAGACTACCCGGTGAAAGCCGATCCGGGCGCCACCTACTACATCAGCGGCAGAAATAAAACGGCGGTCATCCGGACTGACACCGATTTCGGCACGGCTTCCTTTATCATTGACGACACCAATGTCCAGAGCCGGGGCAC
>CAZOOT010000277.1:0-2124 GCA_964581455.1 uncultured Chitinophaga sp.
TAGCGGCAATTTTCGACTTACTCACTAAACTATCAATTTCCACATCGCTTAATATATCCATACGGCTTTGTGGTGCCCGGAGCATACAATGTACCAATGGAGTAGGAATTCCTTTTTCATTTAGTATTGTAATCAATGCTTCGCCTGTTCCAAGTTGAGTAATCAGTTCGTCAGTTTTGTAAAACACTGTCTCCGGATAATTTTCTGCAGTTTGTTTGATTACTTTTCTATCGGCAGCGGTAAATGCTCTTAAAGCATGTTGCACTTTTAATCCCAATTGCGCCAATACAGATGCCGGAACGTCCATAGGGTTTTGTGTGCAGAAATAAATACCAATTCCTTTGGAACGTATTAGTTTAATAATCGTTTCAATTTGTTGTAACAAAGCATCATTTGCTTCCTGGAAAATAAGATGCGCCTCATCAATAAACATCACCAGCTTTGGCTTATCCATATCTCCTTCTTCCGGGCAACTGGCATATAACTCCGCCAGCAGTTGTAACATGAAAGTGGAGAATAATTTTGGCCTGTCCTGCAAATCTGTTACTCTTACAATGGAAATCATTCCTTTACCATCTTCATTATTCCGCATCAGGTCATCCACTTCAAAGCTCTTCTCCCCAAAAAAAACATTGGCACCTTGTTGCTGCAATTCAATAACTTTTCTAAGGATGGTACCGGTTGATGTAGTAGAAATTTTTCCATAATCTTTCTCCATATCAGCTTTTCCTTCATCACTTATAAATTGCAACACTTTAATGAAGTCTTTCAGATCAAGCAAAGGCAATTTATTATCATCGCAATACTTGAAGATCATGGCTACAAAGCCGCCTTGTGTATCATTCAATCCCAAAATCTTTGATAGAAGTACCGGGCCAAATTCACTCACCGTTGCTCTCAGTCTTACCCCTTTCTGATTGCTTAATGTAAGCAGATCAACCGGATAAGCTGTTGGTTTAAATTCAATATTTAGTTTCTGACTTCTGTCTGCAATTTTTTCATTTGATACTCCTGCTGCAGCTATACCACTTAGGTCCCCTTTTATATCCATCATCAGTACTGGAATACTTGCATCACTTAATCCTTCGGCTATTACTTGCAATGTTTTTGTTTTGCCCGTACCTGTAGCACCGGCAATTAGCCCATGGCGGTTCAAAGTTCTGAAAGGAATCAAAACATCTGCACCACTTACAACGGCACCATCCATCATGGCGCTGCCGATTTTGAATGATTCGCCTTTGAAAGTATACCCCTTATTTACAGTTTCAAGAAAATTAGTGGTATTTGCCATTATAACTTTTTTATTGGCTGTTAATATAAGAATTTTTAAAGCTTTATAGATCTTCTTCTCATTCAAGCATCTGCAATACACTTTGTGGTACGATAAAGTACTTTTCACTTCCATACATTACTTCTGTGGCACCACTCATCAAAAAAATAGCAAAATCGCCTTCTTTAGCCTGTAATGGAACATACCTGACTTCTTCATCTTCTACCGGCATTGGCATTACATACCCTTGCTGCACTTTTCCCTGCCTCCTGGCAACCTTTTCCTGCATACCTGGCGGCAAATATAAACCACTTGCAGTTCGTTCATCCGTTCGGGTAGGTTTTACCAATAAGTGGTCGCCGGTTACAATTAATTTCTTCAGGCAATTGTCATTTGTTATATGCGTGGCATAATTTTTACTATATTATGCAAAAGTTGAGAGCAAAAGGCTTGAAATTGCGGTCTTTTAACAAAATATTCAGCGCCGATACTTGAACCCTTGAAATGCTTTAACTTTATTTGTCATCAATATAAAACCACCAGAAAATGGAAGCAAAGAAATCTAAATTATTATTGTGCGAAGATGATCCGAATCTTGGAAGTGTTCTTAAGAACTATCTTGAACTAAACGACTATGATGTAACCCTTGAAAGAGACGGCCGGCTCGGCCTTGCAGCTTTTCAACGGGAAAAATTTGACCTCTGCCTGCTCGATGTAATGATGCCCAATATGGATGGCTTTACACTGGCTGAAGAAATACGGGATGTAGACCCTGATATTCCTCTTTTCTTTCTAAGTGCAAAAACGATGAAGGAAGATGTGATCCAGGGCTATAAGCTTGGAGCTGATGATTA
>CAZOOT010000278.1:0-544 GCA_964581455.1 uncultured Chitinophaga sp.
TGACTCACATAAGGTTTTTGATGAACAAATGTTTTCATCATCATGCCCAAATGAGCCTGCGGGCCGCCAAAAGCAGTAACGCTTTGCAATAACACTGATCTTAAAAATGGTAAATGGCGCAGGAACATTGAACTTTAAATATAAATAAAATAGCTTTAGCATTCTGCCAGCAAACAAAGACACAAAACCAGTACATTCATGTAAAAATTTAATATGCCAAACAAAATAGTTTTTATTCCAATTCTTCTGCTTTCAACAATTGTTTTCGCTCAAACCGAAAATACAAAGCTGAAAGAAAAAGCTGCCGCCGCAGCCGACAAGATAGAAGCAAAATGCATTGAGTGGAGAAGAGACTTTCATCAAAACCCGGAATTGGGCAACAGTGAAACCAGAACAGCAGCAATAATAGCTGCTCATTTAAAAAAACTGGGAATGGAGACAAAAGAAGGAGTCGGCAAAACGGGTGTTGTAGGGATTCTCAAAGGAGGAAAACCCGGACCATGTATCGCATTAAGAGCAGACATGGATGGTTTGCCAATTGTAG
>CAZOOT010000278.1:554-2110 GCA_964581455.1 uncultured Chitinophaga sp.
AAAAGTAAAAACAACTTATAACGGCCAGGAAGTTGGTGCCATGCATGCCTGCGGACATGATACCCATGTGGCGATGCTTATGAGTGTTGCTGAAATACTTTCAGGAATGAAGAATGATATAAAGGGAACTATCAAATTCATTTTTCAACCAGCAGAGGAAGGCCCGCCAGAAGGTGAAGAAGGTGGCGCAGCTTTAATGATAAAAGAAGGGGTGATGGAAAACCCCAAAGTGGATGTAATCTTTGGTTTACACATAGAATCAAATATAGAGGCCGGAACGATTGAATATAAATCCGGTTCATTTATGGCATCCTCAGATTGGTTTACCATCAAAGTAAAAGGAAAAGGGAGTCATGGTTCGCAGCCATGGCTCGGAATAGACCCTATTCAAATTTCTGCACAGATCATTGCGGGACTACAATCCATTGTAAGCCGTCAATCAGAACTGACCAAAGCCCCTGTAGTAATAACCGTTGGAAAAATAAATGCTGGTGTAAGAAATAATATTATTCCTGAAGAATGTGAAATGAACGGCACTATCCGCACATTGGATAATGCCATGCAACAGGAAGTACACAAAAAAATAAAATTGACGGCGGAAAAGATTGCAGAAGCATCTGGTGCAACAGCAGAAGTAATGATTGATACAAAAACACTGGTTACCTACAATACACCAGCGTTGGTAAAGAAAATGATTCCTTCGCTTCAGTCTGCCGCTGGTATTAATAATGTAAAAGAAAGAGAATGGGTAACTGGTGCTGAGGACTTTTCCTATTATGGAACTAAGGCTCCTTCATTTTTCTTCTATTTGGGTGGAATGAAAAAAGGACAAGACCCCAAAACAGCAGCACCGCATCATACAGCTGATTTTGAAATAGATGAAAGCGGAATGAAAACAGGCATTAAGGCTTTTTGTGATTTGGTAATAGACTATATGAATATGAAATAAGAAAGAGAAACCCCTTGTAACATACTTTTATAGCAGCCTTTACTATGCCCTAAAGGGCGGTACTAAATCTTTTTTTTGAAATAATTTTAATATTTGGATTCATTAGCAATTTGCTGTTAAAAAAATATAAAATGAAAGTAATAATAATTGCACTTCTTTTTACAGTGCCAATCGTTGCAGCATCGCAGAAACCAGAAAAGAAATTACAAGCCAAACTGAGCAAAATGATTAATGGTTTTAATGGCGATATTGGCATCTATGTAAAAAATCTGCGGACAGGAAAAACAGTTTCCATTAATGCAGACAGCATTTTTCCTACTGCCAGTATTGTAAAAGTGCCGATACTTCTTGGTATAATGGATAAAATTGAAAAAGGAGAACTACAATATAATCAGCCATTAATTTATAAAGACTCGTTGTTGTATGCAGGTGAAGACATTCTTGGTTCATTTAAAAACAATGAAAAAATTGCTTTGAATAAAGTAATGATGCTGATGCTGACCACCAGTGATAACACGGCAAGTCTTTGGTTACAAAGTTTAGCAGGAGCCGGCACAAGAATTAATACAATACTGGATAGCCTGGGTTTTGTAAATACAAGAATTAA
>CAZOOT010000279.1:0-2107 GCA_964581455.1 uncultured Chitinophaga sp.
ATGATGCAATCGCCAATACAGCCAAGGCTGAAATAAAAAAAATTACTTTTTTATTTTTTGTTTTAACTTCTGGCTTCTGTTTACTTACGATGTCTTCAAAACCGGTAATCACCTTATAGATCCGAATCGATTCTTTTACATTTTTTAATTTTTCAACTTTTACAAACGCTGTATTAATGGCTTCCTTATTACTTACATTATTATATACTGATTCGGAGATATAAATTCCTCCGGGTGCTGCAATGGATTGTATACGGGAGGCAATATTTACTCCATCACCAAACACATCATCGTTTTCAAAAACCACTTCCCCCAAATGAATACCGATACGTAACTTGAAATCTTTTGCAGCATTACAGGCTTCCTGAATTTGGATTGCTGCATTTACTGCATCTGAAACCGTATTGAAGCTGGCCATCACCCCATCCCCTAACTCTTTTATCCACCGTCCATTATATTGTTCGATGAAAGGTTTTTGCAATTCCCTGTTTTTTGAAAGAATGGCAAAAGCTTTTTGCTCATCATTACCCATTAATGCGGTATAACCGACGATATCGGTAAACATGATGGCAGCCAATTGACGGACTTGAGACATAGTTTTGTTTTATTTTTCTTTTAATACCACCAGGCAGCATGTATTATTATGATAGTCATATTTACCGGTTTTTCCTGCCTGTCCGGCAGGCAGGGATTTTCCATATTCGCCATAGGAAAAAAAGCCGGCCATAGGTGCATCCCAAATTTTTTGCACCTGCTCTATCTCCTCTTTCATTACATCTCCAAACGATAAATATCTGCTCACACATGAAAACATGATCAAGGCATCTACTTGCTGTTGTGCATTTTCCTTAATGCCCTTACAATCTGCAACCACAGTATCAATAGAATCAAAATCTGGTGGAAGCGAAAACCTGATCTTTGATCCTTGCGGCACTTTTCCGGAACAAATAAGTGAACGTTCTTCACGATTGGCAAACATGGCTGTACGAATTACAGGATCTGCATTTTCCCGTTCCACTTGCAATGGATAATACCAGGAGCTTAGAAATGACACAACTTCCTTGTTGCCATCCAGCTTTATCTCAACGCCAAGGTAATTCATCAACATATCTAATGCTGGTTTATCGTCGATGGTATATACAATATTACCTTCGCTTTTAGTAACTGTTTTTATGGTGCCAATAGCCTTCCAGCCACAAGTAGCTATACCTTCAACATCAATTTTATCTTCATCAATAATGAGTGCTACCAATGCGCTGTTGCTATTTCTTCCGTTGGTAAAAACAAATGTTGATTCAAGTGCCAGATCATCTCCAGCCTTACCTCCAAATATGGTTACTTCACTGTCTGGCGAGGAAGATTTTCCAAAACCTTGTATGATGCCTTCTACAAACGGTTCACCATCTAAGGACACTCCACTGTTTGCTATAATAAACGCAGGGTTGCTAAAAGTTTCTTTTCCGGTATTGCCCAGTTTGCTTGCGTCTTCTAAAGCAGTCTCCTGGCTTGTTTTCAGAAATTCAATTTTAAAATAAGCTGGATTTATGTCGAGCAACATCATGACAATGCTGCCTCCTTCAATTTCGCCATCAATAAATTCGCCTGCAGTGGTAGCACCAAATATCTGGATGCTTTTTTCGCCAAGTAATTTGGAAATAGTTTCTCTGTCCTGTTTAACGGATATAAATACAATAGCTAAAGTTGGTTCAAAACCATCGGCCATGCTTTCAGTTAATGCAGAACTGATTTCTTCTGTTGATTTTCCTTTGATCGATTTTGCTTTCATGATTTATTTTTCCAGTTTTAAAAATCTTGCTGCATTATTATAAAAAATATTTTCTTTTTCTTCTTTAGTTAAAAAATCAAGGCTGTTTAAAAAGTTTATTGATTTTTGAATGGCATAAGGCCATAACATCTGATCAGAACCAAACATGATCCTGTTTAAATAACCCGCCTCTTTCGCATTTCGTAAAAATTCTTTGATATACCGTTGTGTATTGGGTTCTACCCAAAGCATCACTGCAAGATCAGTATAGAGTTGTGGATAATAAGCCATGAGCCTGATACCATGCTCCGGCCAGTCTTCTCCACCTGCATGCATCATATA
>CAZOOT010000280.1:0-2095 GCA_964581455.1 uncultured Chitinophaga sp.
AATCAGTATTGGTAATGGACTTTGTAAAAGTGAAGAACGATAAATATGCAGAAGCCATTTATTATTATGAAAATAACTGGAAGTTGTACCGTGAAATCGCTTTGGAGAAAGGATTTATTACAGATTACAGGCTGGAAAAAACAATGGCCGACTCTGCCGCTGCATTTGACCTGATACTTATTACAGAATATAAAAGTAAAGAAGCTCATCAGAAAAGCGAAGAAAATTTTAGCAGCATTATAAAAACTACCCGGCCTAATGGCCCGACTTTATTAAATGATGTGAAGCCTGCGGACTTCCGCCAGAATGTTTTTGTGAAGGTTACTGAAACTTTATATAAGAATACCCGAAAGCGGAAAAAGAAATAATAAACGGAGGCGGGTAAAAAGATTTAATAGGTATACATGTATTTTTACTGGAAATAATCTACTTTTTATGACGCCAAAACAAATAATTGAAAAATGGATCAATGCTTTTAATGAAGCAGATCCAGACGTTCTGGCTGGATTGTACAGCCATGATGCCATTAATCATCAGGTAGTAAACGAACCAGTAGTGGGGCAAGAAGCGATAAAGAACATGTTTGCTGCTGAATTTGCTAATGCCAAAATGGTTTGTATTCCGGAAAATATTTTTGAAGATGGAGAATGGGCAATTATGGAATGGAAAGATCCTAAAGGTTTTCGTGGCTGCGGATTCTTCCAGATTCAAAAGGATAAGATTATTTTTCAGCGAGGTTATTGGGATAAGCTGTCATTTCAAAAGTTGTATGAAATTCTATAACAGGATTGAAATAAAAAAGGGTTTTGGTGATGACCAAAACCCCTTGTACTCTTTCTTTCTTTTCGCCAGCATTATCCGGATCAAATGATTTGGGTATATTCTCAGATTTCTTGCGAAACCACCCCGTCGAAAGAGATTTCATTTAATAATCCCAGTTTCGTGCCAGTTTTTTTAAATGTGTAAAACTTTTGGATACTTTATCCGTATGTTTTACATTTTCATACATTCTTCGGCACATGCTTTACAGGCTGCTACACATTCACGGCAATGTTCAGTATCATGTTGTGAACACTCTTCCCCACATGCTTTACATATTGCTGCACAGAGTTTACAAATATCTTTTGCTTTTTCGCTGCCAAGACTCATCAGTTGTGCAGCAGCATAGCAAATGGCGGCACATTCCATGTCTAATTGTATGCAGCGGCTCATCATCTTCACATTTTCTTCCTGTGTGCAGGAAGAGGCGCAATGATTACAAATAGCGGCACATTTTAAACAGGCGTCAATACAACTTTTATAACTGTGGTAATTTTTCATGCTGGTCTATTTTTACTTATAAATAATTATAAGTAAAACACAAGCATAATGCCGGATTCTTCCATCCCTGGTTTATTTTAAAAAAAGAATCAAAGGGGTTCGATTCTGCCCTGGGCGCCCTCACAAAAAAAATTGGTATTACTTAAAAGGAATTCATATCTTGATAGCAAAATTATTATATGCAAGCACTAATTACCGTTGTTATTACCCTGATCATAGTAGGAGTTATCCTTTATCTGATCAACAATTATGTTCCGATGGCTTCGTCCATTAAATCCATTTTAAATATTGTTGTCATTATTATAGTTATAATATGGCTACTGAAACATTTTAATATCTGGAATGGGTTTGCATTATAGAAGATTTCTTTCCGGCTTTATTTCACGGTTACATCCTGCTGTTTTTCATGAGGACCTTTAAAAAGGTCTGTATTAATGGGAAAATGACGGGTATAAATATTTGTTTGTTGAAACAGGTTTTTTAACCAGGTGGCTGTTTGAACAAAACCTTTTGCATCTTTCGCATCAAAATCATTAAGCTCAAGTCCGTTTGCTTCTTTCATCATTGCTTGCGGATCGTCTAAATAATAGTATAAGACGGCAAGATTATAATAACTGGCATATCTTATCTTCCGGTCATGTCGGCTGGTAGAGGGATAGTCTCTTTTGATTTTTTCAAAATAATCAATAACAGGTTTAAGTTTTTCTCTTGCTTCATCAATCGGGTCGGTCGCATTCATGCTAAAGAATACCTCATTCATTTGTTGAAAGGCCCG
>CAZOOT010000281.1:0-2069 GCA_964581455.1 uncultured Chitinophaga sp.
GGTTCATGTGAATTTCACGGAACCACGGTAAGCTGGGTGGCTTTAAAAGAAAAATAAAACAAGAATCTATTTTTTAACCTTAAAACATATAATTATGAAAAAAGGAATGACAAAAGTAAGTGTGCTGTATTCAAACGGTGAAGGAAAAAAATTTGACATGGATTACTACAGCACTAAACATGTTGCATTGGTAGGCGGATTATTGGGTGATGCACTTAAAGGTGCTACGATTGAATCGGGAATTGGCGGTGGTTCACCCGGTTCCCAGGCTCCCTTTATAGCGATGGGAAATCTTTATTTCGACAGCCCGGAAGCTTTTGCAAATGCATTCGGACCTAATGCAGAAAAAATCATGGGCGACTTACCCAATTTCACCGATTGCGAACCGGTGGTGCAGGTAAGTACAGTTGTAGTATAGCGGCTCTTTTTTATTGATTAATACGAAAATTTGAAAAATATTTTTTTGAACCAGTAAACTAATGCATGAAAGCAAAAACAATTAAAGGAAATTCGACAGAGGAAATTAAAGCAAGTTTTGAAAAATGTTTATCTAAAGAGTTCAAGCCAGCATTGGCTATTGTATTTCTTTCTATAAAACAGAATCATGATGAGATCAGCGACTTACTCGATAAAGAAGGAATCACCATTTTTGGCAGTACAACTTCAGGTGAATTTATTGATAGCGAAATCAGCGAAGGCGGCATAACCATTATGTTGCTGGATTTGAATCCTGCCTTATTTAAAGTAGTGATGATGGAATCGGGAAAAGATTCTGTTTATGAAGTGTCGAAACAAATCGGCGTTTCAGGAAAAGCAAGATTTCAAAATCCAGCTTTCATCATTGCATCAGGCTGGCTGCATACCGATGGTGAGATGATCATTAAAGGAATTGAAGAAGGCGCTGAAGGAAATCCATCTATTTATGGCGGCATGGCCGGTGATGATCTTCAGCTAACCGGCCCCTTTGTTTTTACACATGGTCAAAAAAGTATCACAGCTGTAATTGCTATCATTCTTGATGCGGAAAAGATTGAAATAAATGGTATTGCAACCTGCGGTTGGAAGGCAGTTGGTATTGCCAAAACGGTTACTAAGAGTGAGAAAAATATTGTTTATACAATAGATAATGAACCTGCATTGGATGTTGTCATGAAATACCTGGGACTTGATTTGAATACACAACCGATCACCAGTACTGTATTCAACCTCGGTGCTTATTATCCATTGCAATTAGAAAGAGAAGGAGCTCCGCCGGTAATGCGTACGGCCATGCTGGGCAATGCAGAAGATCATTCATTGATCTGTGCGGGGCCCATACCCGAAGGATCAAAAGTGCGGTTCTCTTTGCCACCGGATTTTGATATCATTGATACGGTAGTAGATGAATGTGAAGGAATTCAAACCGACAGCAACAATAGTGCAGATGCCGTTATCATGTTTTCCTGCGTCAGCCGTTATTTATCATTTGGGGTTATGACGAGTCAGGAAATAGAAAGAGTAAAGAATGTATGGAATGTGCCATTCATTGGATTTTTCAGTTACGGTGAATATGGAAAAGCAAAAAACAGCAAGCATGAATTTCATAATAATACCTGTTGTGTTGTAGTATTAAAAGAAAAATAAATGAACCAGCAATTACAAACTATAATTGATTTTATTCAGCAAATTGAAAACATATCCGCTGAAGAAAAAGAAGTATTAATAAAAGCAGCAAAGAAAGTAAAAAGTGATTTTGAGATTGCTGAATTCAAACTGGAAAGAACAGAAAAAGTTAAAAAGACAACAGCTATTCTCCTGGAAGAAACAATTGCTGAACTGGAACTGAAAAGAAAAGCTATTGAAGAAACTAATGAAGCTTTACAAAAATCTTTAGATGATCTGAAAGCGGCACAAACACAATTAATTCAATCTGAAAAAATGGCCAGCCTGGGTGAGCTTACTGCCGGCATCGCCCATGAAATTCAGAATCCATTGAATTTTGTAAACAATTTTTCAGAAGTAAGTAAAGAATTGCTGGATGAAATGAAAGAAGAAATGGGCAAAGGAAATCTGGATGATGCAAAAGATAT
>CAZOOT010000282.1:0-2063 GCA_964581455.1 uncultured Chitinophaga sp.
ATATAATTGTTTTCATTTGATTGGTTTTTCTTAGATATTACCGCTGTGATCAGAAGCACTGAATAATTTTATTGCTAATACTTTTTTCTCTCCTGAATTTTCAGGAAAAGTTGCATTTGTGTTCTTATGCGACAACTTCTTTCCTGCCATCACTTGTTATTCTTCCTGCGGCACTACCAGTAATGGCTGGGTAGTTACATACGCCATTTTTTTTGTAAAACTCTCTGTAAAGAATTTTTCTAAAAAAGTTTTCTTACGCTTTATCATCACCAATACATCGTACGGGATTTCATCATGTAGTTTTTCCATCGTGCCGGCAATTGTTGTTGTTTTCAATTCTTTAAACTTCAAGTTGCAATCACTAAATGTTCTTTGCAACACAAAAGCGTATTCACCAAAGTCTGCTTGCTGTTTGTCTGAAAATTGTAAATACGGGTCGAGTAAATGCACAATGGTAACAGAGGCATTGTAAATCTTTGCCAACCCAACTGTGAGTGTTAATGCCTTCCTGTCTGCCTGTTGGAAATTAGTTGCAAGAACAAATTGTTCAGGTTCCTTCCATTCAAACTTTTCCGGAACCAGCAGTACAGGCACATCACTCTTTTCAATAATTCGGGCTGCCACTGCACCGATAATTACTTTTTTTAAACCGCTGGCTCCCTGTGTTCCCATTACTATCAGATCAACCTTGTTGTGTCCGGCAAAATCAAGAATATTATCAATAATGGGTGAATGTCCTACTACGGTGGAAACAACCACATTACTATCATTAGATACTACCTTCTTTTTAAACCGTTGCAACCGTTTAGCAAGATTAGTTTCTGTTTCCGCATTGTACTGTTTCCTTTTTTCCTCTGTGCCTATGAATGTACCGCCAACTGGCGTGAAAACATGATACAGAATTACAGTACCCTTGGCCTTTGAAGCAATATCCACTGCAAAGCGAAAAGCCCTTTCTGATGTGGGAGAAAAATCGGTTGGAACAAATATGCGTTTCATTTTATTACTCTTTTAAATTTGAATATATTTTATCATTACAATATGTGTTTATATTTTCTTAATCAATGCTTTCAGCCTTTCATGTTCTTTTTCTACATTACCTGATAACTCCTGTTAGGGTGCCCAACTGATATATGAAACTCTTGCTGCACATCATCAGCTTTGCATTCTTCAATACAGTTGCAATAGTCTTTTCATCCTGCATAGAGGGCTGAAACGGAACAATCAAACCAAGCGACGGAATATCCGCTTTAACCTTTTTAGTTCTCACTATGGCTCTATTTGTTTTTTTGTATTCCAATAATAATGGTTGCATCGTTATCAATTAAGATTGAATAAATTGGATCTATTTATTGTGTGCTATAAAAAGTGGCGTATCCAGTTCTCTCATTAAAATGTCGGCCATGCTGGTTTTAAACCATCGGGACAATTCGCTGCGCCGGTATGCGCCCAACACTACCAGTTCATTTTCTTTATGATTGCGTAAATAGCCAACTACCTGTTCTTCCGGGTCGCCTTTTACCACTTTATAATCGGCTTTAGGAAAATGCCGTTTTATAAATTCCCTCATCAGTTTATTTTCCGGTAATCGAAGAGTATCCATATAAGCACTATTAACGGTAAATACTTTAACCGGTGCTTCGTTATAATCGCCGAGCAGGTAGCTGAACATTTTTGCTGCATACAAGGAAGAAGGACCGCCATCATACAGTAATGTTATTTTATCAATGGGTTTATAAACACCCGGCACCACCAGCACAGGGCATTGCACATCTACCATCAAGTCTTTCAAAAAACGGGTAGGGGGTTTTTGTTTGTAGCGGCTGAATGTTTCATGCTCGCTGATGATGATTAAATCTGCAAACATGCTTTCATGCTTCAGTTCCTGTAGTGCAATGCCCTTACCCCGGTGAAAAGAGAATCTGATTTTAGCTTTACCACAGCTTTGTTCAAACAGCTTTACCGCTTCTTGCCGTTTCTTTTTATCTTTTTCATCTAATTGCTTTATCACTTCCTCGGGCCTTACGTACTTTTTATACACCTTTCTCTCACTGTATGTTTGG
>CAZOOT010000283.1:0-2029 GCA_964581455.1 uncultured Chitinophaga sp.
AAGTACGACTCTTGATACTAAAAGCACTATTGTCCTGTTGCCCACCCATGATTCGATAGGGAAAAGCATTGTCTGTACTGACACGATAAATCTGTACGGTCGGCTGATTTAAATAGGTACTCCAGTTTTCGCCACCATCAAATGTTACTTGTGCACCGCCATCATCAGCCACGACCATCCTGTTACCATTTTCGGGATCAATCCACAGATCATGATGATCGCCATGCGGTGTGTTGATACTTCTGAATGTACGGCCACCATCTGTACTGAACATGAACCCGACGTTGGGACAATAGACTTTATTTTCATTTTTAGGATCTACAAAAACTTTGGTATAGTACCAGGCACGTTGGCGGATATTGTTATCGCTGCTTTGTAAGGTCCATGTTTCACCGGCATCGGCACTCATATATAATCCGCCATTTGCATTTTCAAGAATACAATAAATCTTATCTGTGTTGGAAGGTGCCACTGCAACACCAACAATTCCCCAAACACCTTTTGGTAATCCTTTTTTTGTTGAGATATTTGTCCATGTTTCTCCGCCATCGGTGCTTTTCCATAAACCACTTCCATCGCCACCACTTTCCAGGCTGTAAGGTGTTCTTATTAATCTCCAGGTACCGGCATAAAAAACATTCGGATTACCTGGTTCCATTACCAGGTCGCTGGCGCCTGTCTGGTTATTTATATATAAAGTTTTTTTCCATGTCTTACCACCATCTATAGTTTTAAAAACTCCTCTTTCTTCATTTGGACCAAATAAATGTCCCATCACTGCCACCCAAACTATATCTGGATTTTTTGGATGAATAATTATGCGTATAATATGACGGCCGTCTTTCAATCCAATATTTTTCCAACTCTTACCACCATCATCACTGCGCCACATGCCTCCCAGGCCTTCACTTACATTTCCCCGCATGGAATTTTCACCTTCTCCCACATAAATAATAGTTTCATCATTTGGAGCAACAGCTACAGCACCAATTGAGCCCCCGAAATATTTATCAGAAATATTATTCCAGTTGCTTCCGCCATCAGTTGTTTTCCAAACACCACCACCGGTGGCGCCAAAATAAAATGTATTCTTATTTTTATAACTACCGGCTACTGCTGCACTCCTTCCACCCCGGAAGGGGCCGATCAACCGGTATTTTTGTGTAGTAAATAATTGTTCTTCCTCATTGGAAGGAACCGGAGTTGTAATTGTTTGTTTTGAATTACGCTGACCTGTTGAAGCAAGAGAAAGACAGGCAACAAGGAGTAATAGAAAAATTTTTCTCATAATTAGTAGTGTTAGAAGTTTGAATATACGAATTGTTGGTTTTGCTATTAGTGTATATTAAAAATAAGGTTTTTAGAATCTGAAATTCGAATGTTATGTATCACAAAGTACACAACGTAATACGACGAACACAAAATAAACTGTTTATTATTTGTGATACATTTATTCAACAAAAGAATTATTTCCTGATTCAAATCCATTAATCACTCTTTTAATTCCATCTTTAAGTCTAACAGTATTAAAATTCAGAATAAGTCCTTTTCTTAAATTCAAAAAACGTAAATAAGTTAATAACTGAGCTATTTGAATTGGTCCGATCGTATCAATTGTTTTTGTATCTACAATAATTCTTTTCTCAACAACTATGTCGGCCCTGTAACCACAATCCATTTTAACTTCTTCAAATATGACGGGTATCGGCTTTTCAATTTCAACAAATAATCCAATTTTTCTTAATCGATATGCCAGGCAAGTTTTATAAACATTCTCCAACATACCAGGCCCAATCGCCTTATGAACGTAGAAAGCTTCATCAAGTGTCTTTTTGATAATTATTTCCTCATCCATAGCTTTTAAAAAACTTTTTCAGAAAATAAAATTCACAAGAATAAAACTCACAACATTATAGCACAAAGATTACACAAAGATCACTAAGCCGTTCTTTGTGTCCGTAGTGAATTCCTGGTGCCTTTGTGTTACTTTACTAATTTATTTAAAAAGCTTTCGGCTTCACCAATCCTT
>CAZOOT010000284.1:0-2010 GCA_964581455.1 uncultured Chitinophaga sp.
ATGATCAGGAAATGATTACCAAGATGATGGAGATGGGCGCCAATGCTTACCTGACAAAAACTACCGACCCCGAAGAAATTTATCAGGCTATTCTTACCTGCATGAATGATGATTTCTATTTTAATGAACTGGTGAATAAAGCGGTGCTATTAAAGTTGCAGCATAAAAAAACAGTACGACAATTTTATCCTAACCCTGTAAAATTCTCAGAAAAGGAGATCAGGATATTGAAATTGATTGCGGATGATAAAACAACGGATGAAATTTCGAAAGAAGTTTATTTAAGTCCCCGCACTATTGAAACCATCCGGCAGAATATGAAGCAGAAGGTGGGTTCTAAAACCATTGCCGGTTTGGTAATGTATGCTATGCGAAATAAGTTGCTGGAATAAACAGCAGCTAATATCCCTGCATTTTCTTTCTTAAAAATTTATAATGTCAAACATTAACGATAGTTACTTTGATGGAATTTATAAGGAACTATGGCGAACTATTATACCCGATATACTGACGGTAAAGGAAGTTGACTTTATGATTTCTTACTTTAATCTGCAACCGGGACAAAAGGTATTGGACCTGATGTGTGGTTATGGAAGACATTCAATCGGTTTGGCAAAAAAGGGAATTGAAGTAACGGCTGTTGATAATTTGGATGCATACATTAATGAAATCAACGACGTAGTTGGTGCAGCTAATTTGCCGGTTAAAGCCATAAAGGAGGATGTTATAAGTTATCAACCGACAGATAAATATGAACTTGCCATCTGTATGGGGAACAGCTTCAATTTTTTTAATGAAGAAGAGGCTTTGAAATTACTAACAACAATCACCTCTTGTTTACAACCCGGCGGCCATTTATTAATCAATAGCTGGTCCATTGCCGAGATTGCTTACAAAGATTTCATCAGCAGTAATTCAAGCCAGATTGGGGATACTCAATTTAATAACGAGTTAAAATTTCTGTTGCATCCCACCCGTATAGAATCAGTAAGTACAATGACTACTGTGGATGGAAAATCTGAAATTAAAGCTGCCATCGATTATATCTATTCGCTCAACGAAATGGAAAAAATGATGACCCAGGCCGGCCTTTCATTAAAAGAGGTGTATAGCATTCCAGGAAAAAAGAAATTTACATTTGGAGAACCAAGGGCTTACCTGGTGGCAGAAAAGAAATTATAACTCCTTCAGGATCTTGTGCACACAAAAAACCCCGGCGTTATGAGGACCGGGGTAACGTTACTGTTACGAAAAGAAAAAGATTTTTATTGGGTGTGCTTTATAGAGACAAAATTTAATGGCTGCACAGCTTTCTTTTCAAGAGTTATGGATTTTAAAAACGGTTTCGATTTATTATTCTCCATTTATAGTTCGGAGAAAAAGTAGAAAGTTGACTGGCAGATGAAGTGTTCCCGATTAAGATCGGGTGGGTTTTCATGGGAATTGGTTAAATTCTTTCTGGACGGTTTGGACATTGAACGAGATGGATAAACAGATCATTCATGTCAATCAACTTTCTGAAACAAAAGTATGTTCACATTGATATGTTAACAAGAGCATAACTGCCCTATTTATAATGTATGGTATTTACTGCTTGTATCGTAAAATTTCAGATGAGGTTCGTAAAGTTTCGTTTTTTATTCACAATCCGGTAATTTCCGCAATTATAAAATCAGGTACAATCACTATGGTATATGTTACAGGAATTTAACATCTTGCATCATAGAAATTTTACTGATAACTTAATTATTAATAACAATCCAATTATGAAAAACCCCGAAACAAACACTGTTGTTAAAGTGGCTATTGCCGACGATCATGCACTTTTCCGTACAGGTGTAAAAACCTCTCTCTCTGCCCGTAAGGATATACAAATGGTAGCTGAAGCTGAAAATGGTATGCAGTTATTGAATTTATTGCGTCACATTCAGCCTGATGTAGTTTTACTAGATATTCAGATGCCAATTATGGATGGTCTTACTACATTACCAGAAATAAAAAAACTATATC
>CAZOOT010000285.1:0-2002 GCA_964581455.1 uncultured Chitinophaga sp.
TGCGGATACCGATGCTGTAACTGATACATTGTAGCTAACATTGTTATTATTAAACCATTTACGCGGGAACCGGTGTGTTACCGGATTTCCTGTTGCGGTATTGCCATCTCCAAAATTCCAATTGTAAACCACCCCGGGCTGGGCGTTTGTAACCTCAAAATCCAAATTTCGTCCCCCGCACTGTCCATTGGCTCCGCCTGCCGATATAACCGGTGTTGCAGGAGGTTGCACCACGTTAACAACAAATGTGTCAGATATCCCATCGCAATCCCCATTGGATAATGAAACAATATAGGTAGTTGTGGTAGTTGGATTAACTGTTACAGAAGCTCCTGAGTCGGAAGGATTAGGACCGGGATTGGCTGTCCAACTGTATGTAACCGAACCATTGTTACCATTAACAGAAGCACTTAGATTAGTTGATGCCCCGGAGCATATAGCATTGGCTCCAGATATATCCACAGTACATTGAGCAATAGACGATTGATAAAGAAAAGTAATAGCAAATACAAGAAATAACCTAAGTAACATAGCCGCAAAAATATCCAAACTTCTGATAATTCATATTCTTATAATGCAATATTGTAAGATTTAACGGTTTTCCGTTAAGAAAATCTTCATGTGAAAAATTAAAATTTGAGTCTTGAATCAAAGCCATGTATAACCACCAAAAAAGACATTATAGACTGAAAGTCAATTTTAATATCTTCCACTTAAAACACATTTAAATTTAAAATCACCATTTCAACAAATTCAGCATTCATATATCTCCAAGCTAAATCGTTTATGCCAATAAAAACAATAACATTATTATTCATTACTGAATTTATTTAAGTAATTAAGCCTATAAATAGAAAATATTTATATCTTCGGTTTATGTGTGTTTCAAAAAAAAATTTAAAGCATCAGCAATTTTCCGTCAATCAGGAAACACAAGATATGTTGGTAAAGCATAGAGAATATTTTACCATCTATAGGCAGATTAAAAAAGTTGAGCACTGCGAAAAAATAGAGCCTATAACCGGACAAATTAACTCAGGACAAAAAAATCAACTGCTTTCATTTATTATTAGTCCCCATTTCAACCATTCGTCCCTAAACATTACCGTTCGTCCCGTTCTAACAACTCATGTGTTAAAACAATATATCTTAGCTTTATCTAAGCAAATACACCGACTTGTTTTTTAAAATGAGCAAACGCCCAACACAAACTAAACCCATTACAAAGCAAGAGTTAGAAGTCTTGCTGGAAAATGCGCTTGAACAAGTTCGAACTAACGGCATAAATAAATCTGATGCCCAATACAAGACAATCCTCCATCATGCTAAATCAATGGGCGAGGAAAGAATTTATGGAAGATGCTTGTTGATGCTTATCTGGTATTACCTTAATAAATTGGAATACACCTTTGCATTAGAAAGCATTCATGAATGCCTGTCGCTTTGCCGTAGGATAAATGAAATAGAATGGCTCCCAAGATTGTATAATTGGTTAGGTTTTATTCATAAAGCAAAGGGAGATTTCTCTAATGCTGTTGACTATTATGAAATGGAGATTGAAGCCAATCTAAATCTTGGCTGGGATGTAAATAATTTTATTGCATACAATGTGCTTGGGAACATATACGAATATCTCGACAATAACGAGGTAGCTGAATCATACTATTTAAAGGCAAAAAACCTGGCAAATAAACACTCTGATGATTGGAATATAAACAACAACCTGCCACACTTAAATAGCTCTTTAATAAACTTACTAATCAAGGGCAAACGGTTTCGAGAAGCTGAAACACTTTGTTATGAAACAATTGAGTTATGCAATAGCATTAAATCAGTTGAGAGAGCTATTGTAGAATACATCTATTATGATTTGTCACTACTGAAATTCTACACCGGTAGTTATTTGGAAAGCATGGAGGTTATTTCTAAAGTCAACAACCCTATTATGAAAAGGCACAAGAGGCTACTGCTTGGCATTTCAATTGTTAAAGCTTATAACTAT
>CAZOOT010000286.1:0-2001 GCA_964581455.1 uncultured Chitinophaga sp.
TGCCCATAACGGGGAGATCAATACCCTGCAGGGAAACCTGAACTGGCTGAAGACAAGTGAACAGGGATTCACTTCACCATTATTTACCAAAGAAGAAATGGAAATACTGGTGCCGATCGTTTCCAATGACCAGTCAGACTCTGCCTGCCTG
Source organism: uncultured Chitinophaga sp. (assembly GCA_964581455.1). Lineage (GTDB taxonomy): Bacteria > Bacteroidota > Bacteroidia > Chitinophagales > Chitinophagaceae > VBAS01. The sequence continues at coordinate 152 of CAZOOT010000286.1, forward strand.
GATAATATGATCGAATTGCTGAACATGAGCGGCCGCAGTCTGCCCCATGTAATGATGATGCTAATACCCGAAGCATGGGATGGTAATGAACAAATGGATCCTGAGAAAAAAGCATTTTATGAATACCATGCTTCCATCATGGAGCCCTGGGACGGGCCTGCATCTATTTCTTTTACCGATGGAAAAATAATCGGCGCTACGCTGGACAGAAATGGTTTGCGTCCTTCCCGATATTGTGTTACCAGTGACGAAAGGGTGATCATGGCAAGTGAAACTGGTGTGTTGCCTGTTGATCCTTCTATGATCATTAAAAAAGGAAGATTGCAACCGGGCAAAATGTTTGTGGTGGATATGGAGAAAGGAAAGATCATCAGCGATGATGAACTGAAAAAACAGACCTGCAGCAACCAACCCTATGCCCAATGGCTTTGTGAAAATAAAATCCGCCTTGAAGAATTGCCAGAACCCAGAGTGGCTTTCACTCACCTGAGTGATGAAAGTATTTTAAAATACCAGAAAGCATTTGGCTACAGTACAGAAGATATTGAAACATTATTAAAACCCATGGCCCTGGAAGGTAAGGAACCGATTGGTTCGATGGGTACCGATATACCATTGGCGGTGCTGAGTGATCAGCCCCAGCATCTGAGTTCTTATTTCAAACAATTATTTGCACAGGTTACCAATCCACCCATTGACCCGATCCGTGAACGGATGGTAATGAGCCTTGCTGCCTTTGTTGGTAACAACGGAAACCTGCTGGAAGAAAGCCCGATGCATTGTCATACGGTGGCGCTGAAACATCCGGTATTAACGAGTACCGAATTAGAAAAGATCAGGAGTATTGATACAGGAATTTTCCAGGCAAAAACATTGCAGACTTATTTTTTGGCTGATGGCAAACCGGATTCGTTGAAAAAAGGTTTGGCCCGTTTGTGCCGCTATGCCGAAGATGCCGTGCATGATGGTTTTGAAGTGATCATTTTATGTGACCGTGCTGTGGACAGTGATCATGCTTCTATTCCTACTTTGCTGGCAACAGCAGCGGTGCATCATCATTTAATCAGAAAAGGCATGCGTGGCCAGGTGGGCATTGTAGTAGAAGCGGGTGATGTCTGGGAAGTGCATCATTTTGCCTGCCTGCTTGCCTTTGGTGCTACGGCTATCAATCCATACCTCGCTATGGCTGCTATCCGGAATATGAAAACAAATGGAAGTCTGCAAACGGATCTGACTTGGAACGAGCTCCGGAAAAATTATATCAAGGCTGTGAATGACGGATTGCTGAAAGTGTTTTCAAAAATGGGTATCTCTACTTTACAATCCTACCAGGGTGCACAGATCATGGAGATACTGGGACTGAACCAGGATGTGGTGGACAAATATTTTACCGGTGCGGTGAGCAGGATACAGGGAATAGGCCTGGAAGAAATTGCAAAGGAAGCATTGGTGAAACATTATTTTGCTTTCAACAAAAAAGATATTCCGGTTAACCGTCTTCCTGTTGGCGGCATTTATCAATGGAAAAGAAAAGGAGAATTTCATTTATTCAATCCAACTTCTATTCACCTGTTGCAATATTCAACAAGGATGAATGATTATTCCATTTTTAAAAAATATTCGAAACATGTAAATGAACAGAGCGAAAAAGCTGCCACCCTGAGAAGTCTGTTTGAATTTAAACCCAACCGGCCTTCTATTTCGATAGATGAAGTGGAACCTGCAGAAAATATATACAAACGATTTGCGACCGGTGCTATGAGTTTTGGTTCTATCTCATGGGAAGCACATACTACATTAGCCATTGCGATGAATCGTCTCGGTGGAAAAAGCAATACCGGCGAAGGCGG
>CAZOOT010000287.1:0-2000 GCA_964581455.1 uncultured Chitinophaga sp.
TGATATTCGGAAATTTGAAGCACTGGGAACAAGACCCTTTTTTATTGAACAGGCTATACTCAAAGCACTGGATTTTCACGAAATGATCGGCAGTGAAAGAAAAGAAAAACGATTGCATTATTTAAAGAATTACTGGTTCAATAAAGTAAAAGATATTCCAAAAGTAAAACTGCATACTTCTTTCAACCCTAAATGGGGCTGTGCTATAGGGAATGTAAGTGTGGAAGGAAAAAAGCCCGAAGAGCTGGATAGTTTTTTATTAAGTAATTATAAAGTACATACAGTTGGAATTAACTGGGAAAATATTCATAGTGTAAGGGTAACTCCTAATGTGTATACAACTACAAAAAATCTTGATGTATTGGTGGAAGGTATTACTGCGTTTGCAAAAAGCTAATTTGGCTTTTAATAAATACAATATTGCTTTTTTATGAATGAACCACATAGGATCTTAGATACGAAGAAATCTATGTGAAACCTATGATCCTATGTGGTAAAATATACAGATTCTTCAACTACCATATTTTTCCACATTTCCACATAATATGATTCGATACAAAGTCGTTTATTTCTTTACGATTATATTTGTTCCAATCAAACCCTTTTGAATGAATGTTCCCAAAGGAAAATTGATCGCAATTGGTGGCTCCGAAGATAAAGGCACAGATCTGGAGACCGGTGAAATACACCGCAATAATCTCAACTTTTTTGAACTGGGAATTCTTCGCCGAGTGGTAGAAGAAGCCGGTGGTACAACTGCCAGAATTGAAATTATTACCACCGCATCTACTATTCCATATGAAGTTGGCGAAAATTACCTGAATGCATTTGGAAAAATCGGATGCATAAATGTGGATGTTATGCATATCCGCAACAGAAGAGATACAATGAATGAAGAATTTCTGGAAAGAATAAAAATTTGCGATGCCGTCATGTTTACCGGCGGAAATCAATTGAGATTAAGTGTGACCGATGGTGGTACCCAATTTCTTGCCATTCTTAAAAAAAGATACCAGGATGAGAATTTTTTGATTGCCGGTACGAGTGCTGGTGCAATGGCCATGAGCCAGTCAATGATCTATGAAGGCAATGCTACCAGGGCACATCTGAAAGGTGAAGTAAAGATGACAACGGGATTGGGATTTATTGATTCAGTTATCATAGACTCGCATTTTGAAAAGCGGGGAAGGTTTGGCAGGCTGGCACAGGCTATTGCTACAAATCCTTCCTGTATTGGTATCGGGTTAGGCGAGGATACAGGGATGTTGATCACAGATGGAAATAAGATGGAAGCAATCGGCAGTGGGTTAGTAATGATTTTAGATGGTCATGACATCATGCATTCTAATATTGCCGATATACCTGAAGGGAACCCGATCAGTATTGAAAATCTGAAAGTACATTTTTGTGAACATGGAAATGGTTACTTGCTAAAAGAAAGAAAGTTTTTAATGGAAGCAAAAGATGGATCTGTAATCAATAAGCGAGTGGATGTAGAATAGTGATATAAGAATTCAACTTTTGCAAAAGCGTCCATTGCGGGATGCTTTTTTGTTTTAATTTGTAGCTTAAACAGATAACATGAAAATATTCTATTCACTTGCAGTTTTTATTTTGATAACTTCTTTCATGGCCCAAAAAAAATCCAAAGTCATTTTCTTTGGCGACTCAATTACCCAGGCTGGAGTACAACCTGGCGGATACATAATGCGTATTGATAGCATGTGTAAAAAGGAAGGTTTGGCTGACAGGTTTGAATTTATTGGTGCCGGAATTGGTGGCAACAAAGTATATGATTTATATCTGCGACTGGAGGAAGATGTCTTGGCAAAAAGTCCGGATATTGTTCTGATCTATGTTGGGGTAAATGATGTATGGCATAAATCAGGCGCTGGTACCGGTACTGATCCGGATAAATTTGAAAAATTTTACCAGGCTATTATCAATAAATTAAAAGAGAAGAATATTAAAGTAATCCTCTGTACGGCTGCTGCCATAGG
>CAZOOT010000288.1:0-1989 GCA_964581455.1 uncultured Chitinophaga sp.
TTGTCGAAGCCCGGCCTGAATATGAACCCACTGTTACCATCACAACAAGTTCCATTCAGCCCCCTTTAGAGGGTCGGAGTGTTCAAATAAAAGTATCTGACAATGGGGGTGGTATTCCTCAAAAAGTGTTAGATAAAATATTTCAACCCTTCTTTACCACCAAACCCACAGGTCAGGGAACCGGGCTCGGATTGAGTTTAGCGTATGATATTGTAAAAGCACATGGCGGTGAATTAAGAGTTGATACAAAGGAAGAAGAGGGATCTGAATTCACAATTAAATTACCTGTTGTTTAATTTGTTCAAATGAAATTATTCCCAAAAATATTACTGCTTCTGTTGTTACCGGCAATTGTTACAGCCCAAAACCAGCGGCAATTAGACAGCGCCTATTTTATACTGAAGCATGCACCCAATGATACTATACGTATGGGTGTTTATTCTTGGTTGGGAGGTTTTTACGATGATATAAGCGTTGATAGTGGTCTTTATTATTGTAACAAAGGGATTGCCATAGCCGAAAAACTCGATTTACAATTGAATAAAGCTGTGACCTTGGCATATTCGGCTTGGCCGCTCATGAAAACGGGAAATTATCCCGAGGCACTTAAGGTAATAAACCAGGGATTTAAGATTGCCGAAGATCCTTCTAATGTGAAAAAAGCAGGATATCTGCAAAAAGGACAAACCCAGCAGTTGTACCGGCTTTATGCTATTGGTTTATTATATGGAGCCCTGGAGAGCCTTTATGGCTATGTCGGTGATTATGAAAAGCAGATTGCAGTTGCCCGTGAAGCAATTCCACATATGGAAGCTGCAGGCGATATTGTCAACATTGCCGGAGTATACCCTGACATTGGGGACTGTTTTCTGAAACTGAATAAACCCGATTCAGCGCTTTTCTATCAACAAAAAGGATTAGAGTATTATCCAAAGTTATCTTTTGAAGATAGAAAATTTGAAGGCAGTTCGTATACCTCCATCGGGATGATCTATGAGAAAATAGGTAACGTTGATCTCGCAAGGGAAAATTATCAAAAAGCCATACAGGTTAGTAAGCTTCATGAAAATTTCCGGCATGCCGGAAATGCAAGTCTTCAATTAGCCAATCTGTATCAATCCTTAAAAAAAGCTGATTCGGGTTTTATTTATGCCAAAAAGGCTCTTGAAGCTTTTACGCAGGGTGGTTATAAAAAAGAAGTAGCTATTGCCTACCGGATGATCTCAGATTATTATTGGGATAAAAAAAACAGGGACAGTTCTTTTGCCTATCTAAAATGGGCTACCGTATTAAATGATAGTCTTGATAAGATGGAGAAAGCGAAGCTTCAGGAATTTCAGGTAGCAGCATTCAATCAACAATTGGACTTGCAGCAATTGGAGCAGGAGCGAATTGAAAAGGAAGGCAAACAAAAAACAATCGCCATAATTGCAATGGTCATTGTCTTTAGTACTATTGGGTTCTTACTTTATCGGAATAATCGTCAAAAGCAAAAAGCAAATCAAGCACTGCAGGAGAAAAATAACCAGATAGAAAAAACACTCAGTGATTTAAAAGCTACTCAGAAACAATTGATCCAATCTGAAAAAATGGCTTCACTCGGTGAACTCACCGCCGGTATTGCACATGAAATTCAAAACCCGCTGAACTTTGTAAATAACTTTTCTGAAGTAAATTCAGAGTTAATTGATGAATTAGAACAGGAAGCTGGTAAAGGGAATTTAGATGAAGTAAGAATGATTGCGAAAGACATAAAGGATAACGAACAGAAAATTATTCACTACGGAAAAAGAGCCGATGCTATTGTGAAAAGCATGCTGCAACACAGCCGTAGCAGCAGCGGTGTAAAAGAACCAACAGATATCAATGGTTTGGCAGATGAATATTTGCGATTGGCTTATCATGGATTGCGGGCAAAGGATAAATCTTTTAACGCAACGATGAAAACAGAATTTGAAGAAGGATTGGAAAAAATAAATGTCATTCCTC
>CAZOOT010000289.1:0-1459 GCA_964581455.1 uncultured Chitinophaga sp.
GAATCTTGCCCACCCCGCTCCTATACCTCTGAATCTTTTTTCTATTTCAGGGATTAACTCATACGTAATTGCATCTCCATAAGGTCCAAGATTTGCAGAATTAACAGCATAGGAATCATCATAATAAGGATTGGCATGTTGAATTTCTATTGCAATTACTCTTGGAAAGTTTGGTCCGGTCCATTTTTTATAAAAATCATAGGCCTCCTGTTGAACAATTTTATTATAACCTATCAGATTAAAACGACTAACTGTATCTGGTTTTAAATTTTCATCGGGTGGAGTTGTCCTCCATCCTCCAAAATCCTTTGGAAAATGACCATGAAAAATAGCAAGCGGATATTTAACATCAGGGTGTGTGTCCCACCCTTCGGGCAATAAAATATGTGCGCCTAAATACATTGGTCGGCCCCAGAATTCTGATAAAAGTTTGCTTTGAATTTTAATATGCTTTACATATTTATCATCTTTGGGCTCTTCGATTGGGGGCATTTTTTTACTTAATGCCAGTTGGATTGATTGCTTACTTGCAGGATTATAATTTTTCTTTAAAGGAAGGGAATATAAATTTCCCGGTGCAATATTCCAATGCTGCCCCTCACCTCTATCCATAGGTAATTTAACTGTATAACCATCTTTTCGTTTGAACGTTTCATAGATATGGAAAACGGCCTGTACAGCATATTCTCCTTCCTTTAGTTCGTTTAATTTTTCTACTGGATATCCAAATGCAGTTATATCCACAATTTTAGTAGATCCGGGCTTCCAGTTCTCTACATCCATACCAAAAACCTGCTGCGTTTCAGGTCCATCGGAAATTTGGAACCTTGGCTCTGCCAATTGATTTTTAGAAAGTAAAAGAATCAACCTGCCATCTAATGCTTTTTGACTAAGACTATCTGGCAGGTATATTGAAAAACTTTGGGAAGCAGCTACTACACTTATTGCTAAAAAAAATAAAAAGGAGAAAGATTTTTTCATTTTAATTATTTAAAATTGAATAATATTATAAGAAATAGTAATCAGGAAAGTGAATTGTTTACGAACTCAATAAACGGTTGTAGCGCTTCAAAAGCTACAACCGTTTTCTTTACCAGGTCTTTTGAAGTGAGATCTGCATCGCTGATCTTTATCATCGCTATATAACTTTTAAGCTTCAGGTACTCTGCCGCAGGGTTTTCAGGATCGTAACCTTTCGGCACACGACTTAATTTATATTCCGGATTACTGGAAAGTTCGCCATAGACTGCTTTGTATTTTTTGGCACCAATTATTTTTTTGAACTCGGCAAAGTTGTAATCAATCTCCTGTCTTACTTTTTTTAATTCGGGAGGCATGGGCATCCAGATACCGCCACCTGTAAAAACAGCACCCGGTTCCAAATGAAAATAATAGTCAGCGGAATTTTCGGCTTTTCTCCCGCCTTTATTTATGCTGGCTCCCATATTGGTTTTGTAGG
>CAZOOT010000289.1:1469-1982 GCA_964581455.1 uncultured Chitinophaga sp.
CTCAATGCTTTCCCCAGCCGGCAATCCGGCGCGAATACGCTCCGCTTCTTCTTGTAGGTTCCAGTCGAGGGTAGTAATTACCTTGAGTCCTTGCTCAGCCAATGCTTCTTCACCATAGCGTTCTGCGAGTTGTTCTCGGATATACATCACAAAGTGGGGAGCTCGGATACCACTGACTGCTTGCGCTTCAAATTCCACAACTTCAGCCTTAGCCGCTTCATACAGATTCCTGTTTTTATCAAACCATGGTTTATTATTATTCTTCTTTAAATCCTTTAGAAACTTAATTGTAGATGTTTGCAGCATGGATTTTTCCTTTTATCCTAAAGATAAGAGGAAACTAAAAATATTGCCTGATGGAATTATATTCTTCCCCAGTTTTCTCCGCTTTTAATACGGTACATCGTCATTTCACTTACACTATAATTTTCCGCCAGTTTTTTAATGGTGATTTTTCTGGTCTTACTGGATAATACTGACTTTATTTTTTTAACCTGTGTTGCTGTCAGCTTT
>CAZOOT010000290.1:0-1980 GCA_964581455.1 uncultured Chitinophaga sp.
CATAATCCAGGAATGCTGCCTGTGTACTGAAACCCGAAAAATCAAGCCCCATCTGTCTTGCAGCATCTTCATAAAAAGGCACTCCCTTTTCGTCTATCCCTTTGCAAATGAGAAACTGGTTTTTACTTTGCAAACTTTCATAGTTACCTACACGGCAAACATAGATATCCAGTAAGCCGTCATTATTAATGTCCACAACTGAAACACCGGTACTCCACCCGCCATCCTGTGGAATTTTTGCATCCTTTGTTACATCTTCAAACTTTAAATTTCCTTTATTCAGGTATAGTTTATTCTCACCCTGGTTTGAAGAAAAAAATATATCAACCAATCTATCATTATTTAAATCCCCCGTACCAACTCCGGCGCCGTTATAAAAATACATGTACTTAAACATGTTGAAGTCAGCAGTTGCTGTCAGCTTATTTGCAAAGTCAATTCCGGTTTGTTTGCTTTCCAGCACTTCAAACAGTTCAGGAGCTATTTCTTTTTTATCATTACAGGCACCCATGCATATGCATACCCCGGCATAAAGAAATAATTTTTTTATTTGCCGGGCACTGGTACTGCTATTAAACTTATGTTGCGTCGCACTCTTCATCGTTCAGTAATTCTATCGGGCTAAGAGATCAAAAGAGAGAATGAGCAAAAAGAATATTTATAACAATGCATTCTCTTTTTACCTTTTTATTCTCTTAGCTTATACATTATCGGAAAATCGTTATTTCTTAGAAAAAGTACATGCCTTTTATTTTTCCCGGAAATCATTTTAATATCTCTTACCATTCCACTGATCGTCAAACCTGATAATACAGATGGCAGTTCTGTAAATTCCCTGTTCCCATTATTCAAATACACTAATCCATAGTTTGCGTCCAACCTGCCAAACTGAGGTAAACAATTAAGCGTATTACCTGCAAGCAACAGGTCCGGTTTGCCGTCATTATTTAAATCCTCACACAGTATTGCATTGATGCTTGACAATTGTGCTGTTAATGGTAATTTTTTAATGTTGAATTTTCCATTCCCTTCATTAAAAACGATGCAGCTTTTAGTGTAGTTAAATGTATTTAAAGTTGCCGTCTGGATAAGATCAGGTGCAAATAAATTCTGTATGGTTTTATTCGCAAATTCATGATGCTTCAGGTTTTCTTTTTTCAAGGATGGAAGTGCATCCGTAAAATCCTTTTTTAAAAAAACCGGTACATCTTTTCCATTAATTGTTCTTGAAAATATTTTATCCGGTATACTGTTCTTGTCAAAATCGTTGATCCAGAGTTTTACCGGGTTTGCTGAATCGGGCCTTAAATAAAAATTTTCTCCAAAATTCCCCAGCACAAAATCATTATCGCCATCACCATCCAGATCCGATACAGCAATTGATTGCCACCAACCTGACATGTTTTCCAGCCCGGTCTTCAACTCCTGCATTTTATTATTACTAAAGCTATATATCCGTGGGTACATCCATTCTCCGATTATAATCAACTCTTTTTTCTGATCTCCTGCCACATCTTCCCATGCAGCTCCGGTTACCATACCTACCCTCGAAATATCCGGGTTCAATTTTTCAGTTACATCTTCAAATTTTCCATGCCCGTTATTCTCATATATATAACTATAGGGTGTAAGACCATAGCTAAAGGACATACTCCGGCCACCAACAAATAAATCCATATCTCCATCTCCATCATAATCCATAGCTACAGCCACTGAAACATTTGAAAAATTTACCGGAAAAGCTAAACTATCTTTTACAAAATCTCCTTTACCGTTATTTATATAAAGCCGGTGTTGAATAAACCGATTCCTCGGAGGCTGGTTATTTCCACCCGATCCGATAAAAAGATCCTCATCTCCATCATTATCACAATCAAAAAATAAAACGGCTACATCTTCAAAGTCTCTATCCTGATTAAATGCTGCGACGTATTTTTTTATAAACCCGTTACTAGTTTGTATATACAATTGACCTGCCTG
>CAZOOT010000291.1:0-1966 GCA_964581455.1 uncultured Chitinophaga sp.
AACCTGGTTGTGTTTATTCAATACACTTGTTTTTGGATCAAGCCCCATCCTGGCTGTTCCCATTTCATGAATACCATGTCCAATGGCATGTCCCTGATCCCAGGTTGAAATATTTTTTACACCGGCTGATTCCAGCATAGCAGAAAATTCTTCTTTGATATCTTTCCGCATCTTCATTTCATTCTCCTTTAACTCAGCATCCATTGACAGAACAGGTAATCCCCATTTGTCTTTTACCATTTTATCTAAAGAAATTTTGTTTTCATGATAAGGGAGTATCTCACCAAATCCTGTAGCACCTATTCTCCAGTTTCCCGGTGCTGTCAATGCGTCTTTAAATTCGCCACCGATATTTAATTCGGCAATTTCTCTGCTCCAGTTTTGACGACTGGCACTTCCCTGGAAACCAAATCCTCTTAAATAATCCCTTGGTTTATCCCCGGGAATATTTGCAAACCTGGGCACATAAAAGCCACATGGTCTTCTACCGGATTCCTGTATATCTTCAAAGCCATCAATAACTCCTGAAGCTCCGAGATTATAATGATGATCCATAACATTATGACCGAGTTCTCCGCTGCTACTGCCAAGTCCGTCCGGCCATATATCTGTTGCTGAATTAAACAATAACCAGGTTGAGTTCAATGCTGATGCACAGAGAAAAACTATTTTCGAATTAAACTCATAGGTTTTATTATCCGATATATCCAGTACTTCTACACCAGTTGCCTTCTTTGTATCCTTATCATAAATAAGTTTAGTAACGAGTGATAAAGGCCTTACGGTTAAGTTTCCTGTTTTCATTGCAGCCGGCAGGGTAGAGGATTGTGTGCTGAAATAACCTCCGAAAGGGCAACCCTCCCAACAGCGGGCCCTGAACTGGCAATTTGTTCTTGCCTCATGGGGTTGTGTAAGGTTAGCTACCCGGCTATTGATAAGATGACGTTGTCCTTTATAAAATTTTTTAATTTTTGCAGCAAGATTTTTCTCCACCATATTTAATGGAACAGGTGGCATAAACTGCCCATCGGGTAAGTGACTTAATCCTTCTTTTGAACCACTGATGCCTGCAAATTTTTCTACATGATCATACCAGGGTGCAAGATCTTTGTATCGTATTGGCCAATCTACACCATAGCCATCTTTTGTATTGGCTTCAAAATCCATTTCACTCCAGCGATAACTATGTCTTCCCCATAAAACAGAACGGCCACCCATACGATAAACTCGCCACCAGGTAAATGGTTTTACTTCCGTATAAGGATTATCAATTTCATTGGTCCAGGCATCCATTACTCTTTCATTGGCTGCCCAGCCTCGATGTATGACAGGATAATTTTTCTTTTGTTCTGCAGTTGTTTCACTTCTGTGTGGAAAATCCCAGGGATCTTTATTGGCAGTTTTATAATCTTTAATATGCTCATGTTCTGCACCTCGTTCCAGCATCAAAACTTTTAATCCCTTTTCACAAAGTTCTTTAGCAGCCCAGCCGCCGGAAATTCCGGAACCCACTACGATTGCATCATAAGTATTCATAGCAAACCCCCAAACCCCCTAAAGGGGGCTTTTATTAGAATCATTATTAAATATTTGTAATTCATTTTCTACTGCTGTATTAATTTCAGCAAGAACAAATTCTATTCTATTATTTATTTCTTCATTTGTAAACCGGATAATTTTATATCCCCATTTCTTTAAACAATCTTCTCTCTGTTTATCATATATCCTATTTTCTTCTTTATTATGGATATTTCCGTCCGCTTCAATGATCAATTTTATTTTATGACAATAAAAATCTGCAATATAAATTCCTATCGGATGTTGTCTTCTGAATTTTAGATTACAAATTCCATTTTTCAGATGCATCCATAAAACTGTTTCAGCATGCGTCATATTTTTCCTAAGATCTTTTGCCAATTCGAAAACCAATGGATTGGCCGCTTTAAACATACCACCCTTTTTATAT
>CAZOOT010000292.1:0-1965 GCA_964581455.1 uncultured Chitinophaga sp.
TTGGATCTGTTACTATCGTGGATTGCTCCGCTCCGCCAAAACCTACCAGGCCATAGTCCACCGTTACATCATCAAAGGTTACCGGTAAGTTCATTTGCGTTAATGCACCGCCACCGCCGCCTGCAGCACCAAACTTCATATCATCAAAATAATAAGTTCTCTCACCTGCCGTAGCTCCTGTTACGCCAAAGTTGAAGAAGATCGATGCTTTATTATAACTGAACGCCAGGTTCAACGCTGCTGTACCTGCTGCCTGGTTGGCAAAATTAAATTCCAACGTCTGCCAGCCACTTGCTGTAGTTACCGTAGCTTCTGTTTCGCATGATTTTGTAGGATCATTTTTGTCTTCTACTTTTAAACGAACCTGAATACCCGCATGTGGACTCCATACCCGTACATTCATTTTCGTTGCACTTGCAGTAAATGGAATATTGCTGCTAAAGCCTGTTTGAAAGTTAGCAGCATTTACTGCTGTCACTGTTGTGCCTGCCCATAACTCCGCTGTATTGGTCTTGATCACTTTGGCTACTTTATTCGTTGCCAGTGTTGGATCTGTTACTATCGTGGATTGCTCCGCTCCGCCAAAACCTACCAGGCCATAATTCACCGTTACATCATCAAAGGTTACCGGTAAGTTCATTTGTGTTTGGCTAAAAGACATAAAAGTCATTAGCAACATTGATAATAAAAAGGAAAAATTTTTCATATGCGAAATTTTATGGCTAACGAAATAAGCAATCAGGAAGCCCTTTTAAAAATTAGTTATTACGATTCATTATAATTGAACTAAGGAATTATTTTATACACTTTCACATAATCAATCTCCATGCTTGCATTGGTAAAAGCAGGATCTACCGGACCACCAAAATTTCCTCCCATTGCCACATTAAGTATTAAGAAAAAGTTTTGATTGAATGGCAGTAAGCTATTATTATTAAAAGTGTAAAAGAGCTGTGTGTCTACATAAATCACTTGTTGCAGTAGGAATAATAATTGTTCTTCCATCTGCATTAGCACCAGAACGGCCGGGATAATGAAGCGTACCAAAAATTTTATTTAACTCACTACCTCGATGTTCCATGATATCTATTTCTCCACAGGAAGGCCAATTCACTACATCGATATTACTTCCAAGCATCCATCCTGCCGGCCAGGTTCCTAATCCTGCAGGAACTTTTGCTCTGACATCAATTTTTCCATATTTAAATGAAAATTTATTTTTCGTTAAAAGACGTGCAGATGTATAAGCACTTCCATTGTAACTCTCTTTGATAGCATTGATTTTTAAAATGCCATTAAGTGCTGCTGCATTCACTGGTCGGTTTGTATAATATTGCAATTCATTGTTTCCCCAACCCCATCCTCCGATATCATAACCCCATTTTGCAGGATCAGGATTTCCATTTACAGTAAAGTTGTCTTCGAAAACCGGAGTGGCTTCATAGGCCCATACTTTATCTGATGGATTAACAGTGCTTGTTATTGGCGGTATATTATCTTTTTCAGTGCATGAAGGACCAATAAAAACAACTGCTATAATAACAAGGAATATTTTATACTTTCTTAACATAGTAAAACGATTTAAAGACTTATAAACTTGAATTGGAATACGGTACCAGATCCATTACCTGCTCTCAATACCATTTTAGTAGCAGAAATTTCTATAATCCGATAAACATTTTCAGATGGCACATCTGTAGTACCTATAAAAATAGTTGGTGGTGTTTGTGGTAGTTGAATGGTAGCTAATCCAGCTACACCCCCGGTTGTTGCAGTAAAAGTATAAGTGATATTATTATAGGTACGATCTGCACCACAATTATAATTTGGAGACACGTTACCTCCATTAAAAGTTGAACCATTGGCGTTATAATTAATTCTATCGGCTGAAGTAAATGTATATACATCATCTGACTGACAATTATTATCCAGCGGACCACCAGCGAAATACTGTGTCACATTATT
>CAZOOT010000293.1:0-1929 GCA_964581455.1 uncultured Chitinophaga sp.
CAGTAGGATGTATATCCGGATTACGTATTTCTGGATTCATAATAATATGATAACCATTAACGGACGTAAGATGGGCAAGAGCTACAACAATGTGATTAAGCTCACAGAACTCTTCAGCGGCGATCATCCTTTATTGGAAAAGGCTTTTCACCCAATGACAATTCGTTTCTTCATCTTGCAAACACATTATAGAAGTACTTTGGACTTTAGTAATGATGCAGTGGTAGCAGCAGAGAAAGGCTTGAAACGTTTATGGGACGGGTATGAAAGTTTAAGAAAGTTGGATGTTGGAAGTCAGGATTCAGAAGTAGACAAAGACCTTGATTCAAAAATTAAAACCCTAATTAGTGAATTTGATGAGTTCATGAACGATGATTTCAGTACCGCCAAAGTAATGGCAAACATGTTTGAGATAGTCCCCACTATCAACTCAATGAAAGATAAGACGATACCGGTATCAGCAGTTTCAAAAGAAACTTTTGCCTTGCTGCAAAGCAGTTTTAAAACCTGGCTCGAAGATATTTTGGGGTTAAGAAGTTTTAGCGAAGCAAACAGTACCCAATTACAAGGTGTGATGCAATTATTGATTGATATCCGTAAAGAAGCAAAGACAAAAAAAGATTTTGCTACTTCTGATAAAATAAGAAATCAATTAACGGAATTGGGCATTACTTTGAAAGATGAGAAAGGAGGTGAAATGAGCTGGAGTATTGAATAGTTTATTCATTATTTTATTGATACATTTTTGTTCTTGTCAGTTCCTTCCTTTTCTGTAACTTTTGCAGCAAAAACTGCTGCATGAAAAAGATTCTTTGGTTACTGGCACTCACCATTCCGATTCTATGTTATTCCCAGATACAAAAAGCACCCGAAATAAAAGAGGGTGATGGTCCATACACACAACTTATTATCCGCGGCGTTACACTTATTAATGGGAACAGTGCTCCTCCAATTGGTCCCATGGATATTGTAATAGAAAAAAACAGAATAGTGCAGGTAGCAAGTGCTGGTAGTCCCGGAATGCCATCGAGCAAAAATCGTCCGAAGTTAAAAGACGGCGGTAAAGAACTGGACTGTACAGGAATGTATGCGTTACCCGGTTTTATTGATATGCATGGTCATATCGGTGGTAAAGCACAGGGTACTCCTGCAGAATATGTTTTTAAATTATGGATGGCACATGGCATCACTACTGTTCGGGATCCTTCAGCGGGGAATGGATTAGACTGGACGCTGGATGAAAAAAAACTAAGTGCTGAAAATAAAATTACTGCTCCACGTTTATTGGCCTACACTGTTTTTGGTGCAGGAGCAAAAGAGCCCATCGTTACGGCAGAGCAGGCAAGAGAATGGGTAAGAGAGAATGCTAAAAAAGGAGCTGATGGTATTAAATTTTTTGGAGCAGCACCAGAGGTAATGGAAGCAGCTATTAGCGAAAATAAAAAACTGGGACTTCGATCCTGTTGCCATCATGCACAGATGTCTGTAGCCCGTTGGAATGTGGTAAACAGTGCGAAGGCAGGGCTGACCTCTATGGAACATTGGTACGGATTACCCGAAGCATTATTCACAGATAAAACAGTTCAGCAATATCCGCTGGATTATAACTATGCCAACGAACAGCACCGGTTTGAAGAGGCCGGAAAGTTATGGAAGCAGGCTGCTCCGCCCTATAGTGACCATTGGAATAAAGTGATGAATGAATTACTGTCACTGGATTTTACGCTTGATCCTACGTTTAATATATATGATGCTAACCGGGATCTGCAACGGGCCCGCCGTGCAGAGTGGCATGAAACCTATACACTTCCCTCCCTCTGGAAATTTTATGAACCCAGCCGTGAGTCGCATGGTTCTTATTGGTTTAATTGGGGAACAGAACAGGAAGTGGCATGGAAAGAAAATTACCGGCTGTGGATGACCTTTATC
>CAZOOT010000294.1:0-572 GCA_964581455.1 uncultured Chitinophaga sp.
TGATTTATTCGTTTCTAAAAATGCTGCTCCTGCTTTTTTTTGCGCTTCAATTTTGTCTAACATATATTTATTGTTTTAATTTATTTTGAATACTCATAATTTATCCCTCTCTTAAGGAATGTCCTGTTAAGCCAATAAATACATCTTCAAGGGTAGCCAGTTTCATTTCTTTCTTCCGGTCAAAACCAGAAGCAATTAAATTATCTATTAGCTTATCTGGTGTATCTAATGCAATAATCTTTCCATCATCGATAATAGCTACTCTGTCACACAAATATTCTGCCTCGTCCATATAATGTGTAGTAATGATAACAGTAGTTCCTCTTTCTCTTATCTTTTTTACAAGTTCCCAAAGATTTCTTCGGGCCTGAGGATCTAAACCAGTTGTTGGTTCATCCAGAAAAACCACTTTAGGTTCATTAATCAAAGTTGTTGCAACAGAAAACCGTTGCTTCTGCCCTCCGCTCAGCTCTTTTACTTTTGCCTTTGCTTTATCTTTCAGATTCACCATCTCCAGTAATTCCATCGGGTCAACTTTTCTGTTATACAATCCGCAGAAAAGTTCAATCAAT
>CAZOOT010000294.1:582-1920 GCA_964581455.1 uncultured Chitinophaga sp.
GTCAGATTCAATCCCGGATAATAACCACTCGACTGTAACTGAACGCCGATTATTTTTTTAATTTCTCCCGGAGATTTATCAAGATTAAGCCCATCCACTATAACCTCGCCACTGGTTTTCATTCGTAAGGTTTCAATTATTTCCAAAGTGGTTGATTTTCCTGCGCCATTTGGGCCAAGCAAACCAAAAATTTCTCCTTCATACACATCAAAAGAAATACCTTTCACAGCATTGAAGCTGCCATAATTCTTAACAAGGTCTTTTACAGAAATAACTGTTTTCTTCATATCGTAAAAAATTAATCAAGATAGGACTCTAATTCTTCCATCATCAATTTACTGCCAATAAACATGGGGGTACGTTGGTGTAATTCTGTAGGTATAACATCTAAAATTCTGATTTTCCCATTGGTAGCTTTTCCACCTGCTACAGCCATAATAAATGCAAAAGGATTGCACTCGTACAGTAAACGAAGTTTTCCTTCTGGTCTGTCTGATGTTCCGGGATACATAAAGATTCCCCCCTTTATTAAATTTCGATGCACATCTGAAACCATACTGCCGATATAACGTTGTGTATATGGTCCACCATTTGTTTTATCTTTTTTCTGACAAGCCGTAATATATTTTTTCACTCCTTCATCATACTTAAAGTAGTTGCCATGATTGACTGAATATAAATTACCAGTATCGGGGCATTTAATATTGGGATGACTGAGAGCCCATTCTCCAATGGAGGGATCCAATGTAAAACCATTTACTCCTCTTCTGGTAGCATAGACAAGCATGGTAGAAGATCCATAAACGATATAGCCAGCTGCTAATTGTTGATTTCCGGGTTGGAGAAAATCTTCTTCTTTTACAACGGTCCCGATAGGCGTTATTCTTTTATATACCGAAAAAATAGTACCGATAGAAACGTTTACATCAATATTACTGCTACCGTCTAACGGATCGTAGAGGCAAACATATTTTGAGTTTACACTTTTTTCATCATCAAACGCCACAAACTCATCCAGCTCTTCGCTGGCAATACCAGCACAACTGATTCCATGCCGCAGTATGCCTGTAAACTGATCGTTTGCATACACATCCAGCTTTTTTACTTCTTCCCCTTGCACATTTATCGAGCCATAATCACCAAGAATATCTACCAGTCCGGCTTTATTCACTTCCACATTTACTCGTTTAGCCGCCAAACCTAAGTTCCGCAGCAGGTTAGAAAGTTCACCAGTGGCATGAGGAAAATCTCTTAGCTGCTGAATGGTGAACTCATCGAGAGTTTGTACTTTCCTGTTTATGTTCATTTTGGAAAATTTAGATATTGACAAAAATAAGG
>CAZOOT010000295.1:0-1912 GCA_964581455.1 uncultured Chitinophaga sp.
CTCCCCAGTTAAAAACTAATAAATAAAAATAAATTATGGCAAAAGAATTTACAGATGGCAATTTTCAAACAGAAGTTTTAGCAGCAGATAAATTAACCGTAGTTGATTTCTGGGCTGAATGGTGTGGACCCTGCCGTGCAATTGGACCCGTTATCGAGGATCTTGCAAAAGAATACAATGGTAAAGTAAATGTGGGTAAAGTAAATGTTGATGTGAATCCAAACATCAGCATGAATTATGGTATTACATCAATTCCTGCTATCCTGTTTTTTAAAGGCGGACAGGTTGTAGATAAATTGGTTGGTGCACAACCAAAAGGAAATTTTGTAAAGAAAATAGAATCGCATATTTAATTTCCATTATACTTAGTGAAAGCCTCTCATTTTTGAGAGGCTTTTTTTATGTCCTCTTTAATAAGTAGGCATTTTATCCGGATTAAATAATAATATTTAACCATGTAAGTACTTAACAAATTCGTTTATATTGCTTAAAATTAAATACCAAACTACATGCATATTGAGAATATCTTAAGAGGCCTGGGAGGAATAATTTTTTTATTTTTCGTCTGTTACCTCTTAAGCAATAACAGGAAAAAAATTAACTGGAAGCTGGTCGGATTAGGATCCCTACTTCAAATTACTCTCGCCATATTAATTACCAATAATCTGCTCTGGATGTCGGATGTATTTTCATTCATGGCTACTTTATTTGTTAAAGTAATTAATATGGGGAAAAGCGGAGCTATGTTTCTTTTTGGCAACCTGGTAGATGATACTAGTAGCTGGGGTTTTATTTTTGCAGTGCAGGCCCTCCCCAACATAATATTCTTTGCAGCGCTTTCTGCAGTACTCTATTATTTCGGCATTCTCCAGAAAATTGTTTTTGTATTTGCCTGGTTACTCGCAAAGATTGGAGTTAGCGGACCTGAAAGTATTTCAGCAGCAGCCAACGTTTTTATGGGACAGACCGAGGCCCCCTTATTGGTAAAACCCTACCTGGAAAAAATGAAAAAAACTGAATTACTCTGTATCATGGTAGGTGGAATGGCAACTACAGCAGGAAGTGTGCTGGGTGTATACGTTACCATGTTGGGAGGAAATGATGTAATTGAACAGCAAAAATATGCAAAGCTTTTATTGATGGCATCGGTAATGGCTGCCCCTGCCGCAATTATAGTTTCAAAAATGCTTTTCCCCGATCCAGATCCTGTAGCGGTGAGTAAAGAACTAAAAGTTTCGCAGGAAAAGATCGGATCCAATTTACTGGAAGCTATTTCTAATGGAACAACAGATGGTTTAAAATTAGCCGTCAACGTAGGTGCTATGCTCATTGCATTTATTGCATTAATCGCAATTCTCAATGGCGCATTCGGTTTTATCGGGAGAATCACTACGCTCAATGATATTATTGCCCAAAATACCGGAGGAAGGTTTGATAAACTTTCTCTCCAGTTTCTCCTTGGTTATGCCTTTTCTCCCATTTCCTATATCATTGGTATCAATAGTCAGGATATAGTTTTATTCGGTCAGTTGCTGGGAGAAAAAACTATTGTCAATGAATTTATAGCTTATCAATCTTTGGCAGAAATGAAATCTGCTAACCTGATATCAGATCCAAAAACTTTGGTGATGGCAAGTTTTGCATTATGCGGATTTGCAAATTTTTCTTCCATCGGCATTCAAATTGGAGGTATTGGTGCCCTGGCTCCAAATCAAAGAAAAAACTTAACTGAACTTGGGATAAAAGCGCTGATTGGTGGCACAATTGCCTGCCTGATGACCGCTACAATTGCCGGTGCACTTTTTGGTTAGCAAACCAAACTATAGATTTTTACGTTTATTTAACCTGATGAATGAAATTTTTTCAGTTAAACTATTTCTTTCAGTTCTGATCAATATTCGGTAAAATTGTA
>CAZOOT010000296.1:0-1905 GCA_964581455.1 uncultured Chitinophaga sp.
GTGCTATATAAATAATATGATCGGGATGCGTATGGAGTCCTACAGAATCGCCGGGGTTTAATATAACCTCATATAGTTTTACACCCAAAGTGTCTTTATGAAGTTTCAGAAATTTTGCTTCTACATTTATCGGATCCAATGCAGCATCATAAGCTGGAACAGGAGAACTAGCTGCTACTGGTTCAACAGGAACAGGTTCTTCAGTTTTCTTTTCATTATTACATGCAAAAAGTAAAAATGAAAAAAACAGGGCCAGATAAAAATTTGAATTGATTTTCTGTTTCATGTTCTTATTTTTTATTGTGAAATATTAGAATCCTTTCTTATCGCCAATATATTTTTCAAACCACTCCAGATTGGTTTGCATGGTTTTTAAAACCATTCTGGGTTCTACCGGCCCGTGACCCTGCCTGGGCATGGTAAACATTCTTACCGGAACATTTCTTCTTCTTAATGCATTATAAAACATGATGGCATTACTGATTGGTACCCGTTGGTCACCTTCACAATGCTGAAGCATCACCGGTGTTTTTACATTTTGTACAAACCGGAGTGGCGAATGCGCATCAAATTTTGCCCAATCATTCCAGGGATCGTTTTGGAAATAGGAAGGCAGGAATCCTTCAATATCATCCGTAAGATTCTGATGTGCCAGGTCAACAACCGGTGCACCAATGGATGCTGCTTTGAAACGATCGGTATGTCCAACAATCCAGCTACTCATAAATCCACCATAACTCCAACCCATTACTCCCATATTTTTTTCATCGGCCACTCCCATTTTTATTACATGGTCCACACCTGCCATCAGGTCCAGAAAATCTTTTCCGCCCCAGTCTGCACGGTTAGCCATTCTGAAGTCAGCACCATAACCTGTGGAACCTCTCGGGTTGGGGCGCAAAACGGCTACTCCCATTTCTGCAAAAGCAGCAATAGGATAAGTGCCGGAGTTCCCTACTACACAGGTTTGTTGAAATACACCGGCAGGTCCTCCATGTACATTTAATATAAAGGGCACTTTTTCTCCGGGTTTATAATTGAGTGGATAAGTAAGTAATCCTTCAATTTCTTTTCCATCTGCTCCCTTCCATTTTACTACTTCCGTTTTGGGTAAAGGTTTGGATGCATGTTCTGCATTCAGGCTGGTCACTTTTTGAGGAGAAAAATTACTGATGCTGCTGATATATGCTTCTGGTAGTTGAGATGGATTCTGTAATGTAAATGTAAGATGAGTACCTGAAAAATTGAGCGAAGCTCCGCTTATATATTCTTTCGAGCCCTTATTCCACTCGCTGATATTTTTACCATCAACACTTAACAGGTAAACGCTGTTCAGTGTTTTATTTGCTTCGCTATATACAATATTTTTTCCGTCAGGTGTCCATCCAATGATGCCCCCGCTTTCGTTGGGTGTGGTTTTGAGTGGCCAGCTTTTCCCCTCTGATATGGAATAAATTCTTGCATGCCTGGGACCGGGCCAATCAACAGGGTCTTTAGTAGAATAATAAACAATCAATTTGCCATCCGGGCTGAACTGTGGACTGGTTTCTCCTGCCGGCGTATTGGCAATTGTTTTAATATTTCCGCTTTCAATTTCAATTAAAGAAATATCACTATAAACATTATCATTTACTTCCGGTGACTTGCCATGGCTATAAACAATACTTTTCCCATCTGCACTCCAGTCAAATCGATTTACATTATAATTTTCTTTGGTGATCTTTTTCTGTACATACTTTCCTGAAAAATCTTTTTTGTCCATCCACAATACATAAATGCGGTTTTGCTTTACTACTTCATCTGCAAAATACCAGTCGTCTTTTGCCTTTTTACTTTTCTCCTCTTTATCATCTGCTGCATCAGCCATGGTAAAGGCAATCATTTTTCCGTCACGGCTCCATTCAT
>CAZOOT010000297.1:0-1860 GCA_964581455.1 uncultured Chitinophaga sp.
TAAAAACCAATGATTGAATTTTATTTAATTTTTCCTTGCTGAAAACTGAGTCTCTATATGCAGCTTCCAGCTTCGCATAATAATAAGCACTGTCTGTTTGATGAAGTCGTTCATGGATGTCTCTTAAAAATCCGGTGGCCGATTGTTTAAAATCATAATTATTAAGCGCTATACCTGTATTTAGTAATTGAATTGCCTTTTCCTGTACAGCTTTAAGATTATTACTTTTAAGCAGGAAATTAATATAGGCTGGTTTGATAATAAATTTCACATAGGAATACTGCATGGAATCTGATCGGGCATTTGCTTTTTTATAATGAATTTCGGCCAATTCATTATCACCCGATTGTTCATATACTCCTCCCAATAACATTTGGGCATAGGTTTCATAAAGAAAACTTCTTAAACGAAGATTGGTTTCATTCAATGCCTGGGTATAATGTAGTGCTGAATCCGGTTTTTGCACCGACAAAAAATACCTGCCATAATTATATTGTATCTGCCGGACCATATAATTATACATCGGTGAATTCTTATCGGGCAATGCAGCTTCTGCTTTCCGGATATAGTTTACCTGCTCGTCCTTATTACCCAGGTTTTCATATACGATACCAATATCAACATACAATGAACTTATTCTTCTTTTATCATTAGTCCTTTCGGCCAAAGGGATCCCTTTGAAAAAAAACTCCAGGGCCCGGCTGTAATCACCGGTGTTTAATAAAAATATATTACCAATAAAGTTGTAACTGATAGCCAGTAAAGAATCATTGTTCATTTGCTGTGCTATCTGCAGCATTTTTAAACAGGAAGCAGAATCCAGGTTATTATTACCACTGGAAAAATACTCTTCTCCTATTTTACTATATAAATCAAATCGTTCGAGGGGATTGGTAGTAGCGGCTAAGACAGCATTTAAACTATCAGTCTTGGTTTGAGCAAATGCAAATTGCACACTAAGAAAAAAACAAAGCAAAGGCAGTATTTTTTTCATTGTTAGTAAACTTAGTTTTTATTTTTTATCCAAAGCCAGTATAGTCTGCAATAAAACATTGGCCCCGTTGGCCATATCTGTAGCTGTTGAAAACTCTTTGGGTGAATGACTGATGCCACCGACACTGGGTATAAAGATCATAGCCGCAGGTGCTATCGATGCAATATGTTGTGAATCGTGGCCGGCGCCGCTTTGCATAAACTTTGTGGTAAAGCCCAATGTCTTTGCAGCCGAGTTAATGGTTTGCTGCAAGGTGTTATCGGTTAATGCAGGTTTTGATTCATTGGCCTGACGGACAAAACGGATCGTAGTTTTAAATTCTTTTGCAATGGTTGCTGCCCGCTTTTCAATTTCTTTAAAAAGCATTTCAATTTTCTCTGAGGATAAGTCACGAATTTCCAAGCCCAAAATTACTTTACCGGGAATCACATTATAGGCGCCGGGTTGTACGGCAATTTTTCCGACAGTGCCCACCTGGTTGCCTTTTACACTTTTCACTACTTCATTCACAGCAAGAATAAATTTTGATGCAGCCAGCAAAGCATCCTCCCGCAGATCCATGGGTGTGGTGCCTGCATGGTTGGCGAAACCATCAACCGTTACTTCCCAATGCACTATCCCCACGATGCCTTCCACTACACCAATCTGGATTTTTTCCTTTTCTAAAATACCGCCCTGTTCAATATGCAATTCCAGCCAGGCATGGAAGTCCCCTTTCTTTCGCATGCAGGATGCAAGGTTGTCGGGGTTGCCGCCAATGGCTTTTATGCCTTCAGCATGTGTAAGTCCGCTCTGGCTTTTTTGCTGCAATCCTTCTTTGGTTAATCCGCTTGTCATCGCTTTGCTGCCGATGGTGCCACCTTCTT
>CAZOOT010000298.1:0-1848 GCA_964581455.1 uncultured Chitinophaga sp.
TGCCGGCTGGTGGGGATATAAAAAAGAAACCCGTTTTAAAATGGAGAAAGGGTTTGAACCCATACCTACAGCAGAAGGCTGGCAGTTAAGCAATGCTCCTGTTTTATCAATGGCAGCACATAAAGCATCGCTGGATATTTTTGATGAGGCAGGTATGGATAAATTGCATTCGAAAAGAGAATTATTATCCGGGTATCTTCACTTTGTGTTGAATGACATCAACAGCAGACAAGAAGAAAGAATATTGGAAATAATTACACCTGCTGCTGAAAAAGAAAGAGGTTGCCAGGTTTCTATATTAATGTTGAAAGATGGTAAAAAAATATTTGATGAATTAACAAAGCAAGGTGTAATTGCAGACTGGCGGGAACCAAATGTAATAAGGATTGCACCTGTACCATTATATAATTCATTTGAAGATATATTCAGGTTTGGAGAAATTATTAACTCACTATTAAAATAGCCACTAAGACACAATGGTTTTATGTGAATTTTTTGTGTCTTAGTGCCTTTGTGGCAAAAATGAAAAAAGACATAACAATTATCGGCGCAGGTCTTGTAGGCTCTTTGCTTTCAATCTATTTAGCAAAAAGAGGGCACCAGATTTCTATCTACGAACGTCGTGGTGACATGCGAAACGAAGATATGAGTGCAGGTCGTTCTATTAATCTTGCTTTAAGTGATAGAGGATTGCTGGCCTTGGAGAAAGTAGGATTGGCAGAAGAAATAAAAAAAATCTGTATCCCAATGCATGGCCGCCAAATTCATAATATTGATGGCAGCACCGTTTTTCAGCCCTACGGAAAAGAAGGACAATATATTAATTCTGTTTCGAGAGGTGAATTAAATAAAAGGCTGATGACATTAGCTGAGGAACATGGTGTAAAAATAAATTTCAATGAAAAATGTTTATCAATTGACTGGGAGAACGATAGGATAGAATTTGAAAACACAGCTGGCAAACAATTGCCTCCATCAAAAGCCGATATAATTTTTGGTGCAGACGGAGCTTTTTCTGCTGCAAGATTACAACACCAGTTACAGCATGATAAGTTCGATTATAACCAGTATTATATTGACTGCGGCTATAAAGAGTTATCAATACCTCCGAATGCTGAAAATGAATTTGCTTTAACATCCAATGCTTTACATATCTGGCCTCGAAAAGATTATATGCTGATAGCATTGCCGAACTTAGATAAAACATTCACCTGCACTCTGTTTTTCCCGTTTGAAGGTGAATTGTCTTTTGATAAAATAAATACGGAAGAAAAGGTAAAACAATTCTTTACTACAAATTTTGCAGATGTAGTATCGCTGATGCCGGATTATGTGAATGAGTTTTTTGCCAATCCAACTTCTTCATTGGTAACAGTAAAATGTTTTCCCTGGATACGAGATTCTACATTTGCATTGATTGGAGATGCGGCACATGCAATGGTTCCATTCTTTGGGCAGGGAATGAATTGTGGATTTGAAGACTGTCGGGTTTTAGACGAAATCATTGAAAAGAATGGAGATGACTGGAAATCGATCTTGAAACAATATCAAACAGTCCGTAAACCGGATGGCGATGCAATATCTGATATGGCGGTAAATAATTTTACTGAAATGCGGGACAGAACCGCTGACCCTCAGTTTTTACTGCAAAAGAAAATAGAAGCAAGACTACATGAAAAATATCCCGACAAATGGATACCAGCTTATTCTCAGGTAACATTCAGTCCGCAAATAAGATATTCCGATGCGTTAGCTAACGGAAATAAACAAGAAGCTATCATGCAGGAAATAATGAAGATGCCGGATATTGAAACAAAATGGGAGGGTGAAGAAGTTGAAAAAATGATA
>CAZOOT010000299.1:0-1847 GCA_964581455.1 uncultured Chitinophaga sp.
AAACGGAGTTCTTATAGTATGTGGAAAATATTATATCACCGCTGTACAAGGTGGAAAAATCATTGGTCGGGATAAAATGAATTTTTTTGCAGACTACCCGGTATCAGACGGTAAAGGAAATATCTGGCTGGCTACCCGCAACGATGAATTGATTATGTACCATACCCGGCCTGATAATCATTCAAACTATCTTGAAAAAAAATTTGTTTTCAAAAAAGAGCTTGCTGGTGTATCACCACGTTCTATAATCATTGATAAAAATGATAATATCTGGATCGGCACACGGATTTATGGAATTTATGTTTATAGCCTGAAGAATGATTCTCTTACACGTTTATTTCACATCGATAAAAATGCTGGTCTTTCCGACGATTTCATTACTCATCTTGCCAGTGACAGCAGTAATAACATTTGGGCAAGCAGTTTTGCTGGTCTTGACAGAATTACGATCAGGAATGAGAAACCGGTAATTGAAAACCTTACCAGGCAGAACAATATTTATCAAAGAGTTTATAAAACGATTATAGATAGGGAAAATACCGCCTGGGCTCTTGTTTCAAATGGCATCATACGCATCTTACCTGAAAATAAAAAAAAGGCTGATTATTCACCATCGCTGATGGTAAACCTTGTAAAAGCCGGGAGAGATACAATTACCGAAACAATTGCTGATAATTTATCTTATAAACAAAATAACCTTACATTCTATTTTACCGCAACTTCATTCATTGATGAAAGACAAATATTATATAGTTACCAGTTACTTGGAGGCAGTAATACCCAATGGTCAGAACCTTCAAATAATGCTGCCGTTTCATTTATTGATTTACATCCCGGCAATTATACTTTAAATATAAAGGCAAGTTTTCCTGCGAGCCGCTATCCTGAACAAACCATTCAGTACAAGTTTTCAATTACACCGCCGTGGTGGCAAACATGGTGGTTCAGGAGTGTTGCAACATTGCTGGTCATTGGGATATTTATTCTTGCTTTCCGCATTTATTATAAAAGAAAAATAGAAAAGCAGTTAGCTGTGTTGGAAAGACAACAGGCCATCGAAAAAGAGAGAACAAGAATAGCCACAGATATGCATGATGATCTTGGCGCCGGTTTATCAAGAATAAAATTTTTAAGTGAAACTATTGGCATCAAAAAGCAACTTCAGCAGCCGATAGAAGAAGATGTAAATAAAATAAGAGAATATTCACATGAAATGATCGACAAAATGGGTGAGATCGTTTGGGCGTTGAATGAAAAGAATGATTCCTTAAGCGATCTGCTTTCTTATACCAGGGCTTATGCTATGGAATATCTTTCACAAAATGGAATTGCCTGCGAAGCAAAAGTGCCAGATAATCTTCCCACTCTTTTTGTAAGTGGTGAATTTCGCAGAAATGTTTTTCTTACAATAAAAGAAGCGTTGCATAATGTAGTGAAACATTCACAAGCTACGCAAGTAAAGCTCATCATTAATGTTAATCATCATCTGTCAATAAAACTAAATGATAATGGTATCGGTTTCGATAAAAATAATATTCGTTCATTCAGCAATGGATTAACAAATATGGAAACAAGAGTAAAAGAGATTGGAGGCAAGATCGATGTCATGAATAAAAACGGAACTGTAATTGATCTGTCGATCCCTTTACGGCTATAACTTTTGTTCTATTGGGAATCACATCTGTTAAAATTATTTTCGGCAAACATGAGTATAACTTTAGCGATAGTAGAAGATCTTGATGAAGTGAGAGATGGCTTGAAAAACTTTATTTCACTTAGTCCTGATTTTAAAGTACTCGACACATTTAAAACTGCTGAAGAAGCGGTTGATGATCTCCCCAGATTAA
>CAZOOT010000300.1:0-1847 GCA_964581455.1 uncultured Chitinophaga sp.
CACGGCCATTGGCATCTTTTCCAAATTTCGCCAGTTCAAAAATCCTGCTTTCAATACGCTTACCGTTTACACTTAAACCAGCTAATATTTTTTTAGAATTGGAAAGCAATGAACCAAACAGGCCCATTCCTATAACGGTGAGTGATGATTTCTTAATAAAGTTTCTGCGTTGCATAATATTTTGGTTTTATTATTGGTTGCATTTTTGAGACTGTCTCATTTATTTTACTCTATTATATTTTTTCAAAATATCTATTACCAGTTTATGCGGCAATGCATAAGATTTGTTTCCATTGATACCTTCCATGGTTTCCGCAGCTACCATGGCATTGATAATGGCTTCTTCAGTTGCCTGTATGGTGGCTTCAAACAAAGGATTGATCTCGTCATTGGGCAGGGTTTCAACTTTTGTAAAATCATTTCTTTGAAAAGCCAATGGATTAGCGGTAGAGAAAGCAATAAAAATATCTCCGGAACCATTGGTGCCCTGTCCGCCCACCTGCCCGATGCCTAAGGAAACCCGTTGCACAATTCTTTTTAGTTGATGTGGTAATACCGGCGCATCAGTGGCTACCACTACAATGATAGAACCATCACCTTCCTGATAGGATGGGGGAGCTTTGAATTCATTGTTCAATGTATCTATTAATTCTTTTCCTACCGGCACACCGGCTATCGTAAGATTTCTTTTTCTGCCGAAATTGGCCTGTACAAAAACACCCAAAGTATATGTTGAGTCTTTTATTTTAATAACCCTGGACGAACTTCCCGATCCACCTTTAAATCCCAAACACATCATGCCGGTGCCGCCACCTACATTGCCTTCTTTTATAAAACCAGTTTTGGCGTTATCCAATGCCTCGTATGCATTTTCTTCTTTTACATGAAAACCATAAATATCATTTAAGAATCCATCATAGGTTTCCGCCACAACAGGATAGGTGTACCAGAAATCTTCTTTGTACCAACCTGTTTTTACATACCATTTCAATACGGCATCTCTTACCACACCCACACTGTTTGTATTCGTGATCATTACCGGGCCTTCCAGAAAACCTGATTCAGTGACCCAGGTGGTGCCGGTCATTTCTCCATTACCATTTAATGAATACCAATTGGCATAAACCGGATTATTATTTTTCCCTCTCGGTAAAATAGCAGTAACACCAGTTCTTGCCGGTCCTTTGCCTCTTATATTTTTTCCGCTGCCGGAAATGATGGTGCTATAACCAACCTCAACTCCTTTCACATCTGTGATGGCATTATATTTTCCGGGAGTTCCTTCAAATGGAATACCAATATCTCTTGCACGGGGATTTTGTGCATGAATGGGAGAAAGAAAGACTAACATGAATAGGTGCAGTAATAGATTTTTCATTTATTTTTTTTTAAACTTTCCATACACCGCCTGCCCCGGGAAAACATTGGTTACCGTTTTTCCATTCTTCAACACAAAACTTCCGTTCACCATTACATACTCAACACCTGCTGAAAACTCCAGTCCTTTTTCAAATGTTGCTTTATCTATTATGGAATCAGGATTAAAGATAGTGATGTCCGCATCTGCACCCACCTGCATCCTTCCTTTGAAACGCATGGAGGGAGCAATGCCTTCCAAACGTTTCGCAGGCAGCAAGGTCATTTTTTCAATTGCCGTATTTAAGTCAATCACTTTTTCTTCTCTTACATATTTGCCCAATACTCTTGAAAAAGTTCCTGCCGTTCTTGGATGCGCCAGTTTTGCATAAGGCATTCCATCAGATGCAATCATTACACCGGGTGCGGCTATTCCTGTTTTTATCCATTCGGGTTTCATTGAATGAATAATAGTAACGCCACCTGTTTTT
>CAZOOT010000301.1:0-1834 GCA_964581455.1 uncultured Chitinophaga sp.
TTGGAATAGATGAAAGCCGGATGGAAACAGATGGTAAAGGTGAAAGTGAACCGATAGATAAAAATGATACTCCTGCGGGTAAAGCAAATAACAGAAGGGTTGAGTTTATAAAAATTTAATTCTAATGCTATGAAATTTGTAATAGCAATGCTGTTTAGCTTTTTCCTGGCACAGCAAGCTTTTTGTCAGCAACCATCAAAGGAAAAGTTGCAAGCTCAAGCGAAACAAGCGAAAGCTGAAGCGATGCAACAGATCAAAGAAATGGAAGATGAAATAGCCGAAGCAAAAAGAACCGGTGAAAATCCCGAGACGATCACCGAAATGGAAAAGAACCTGGCGATGGTGAAAAAAATGCTCGGCGTAATTGATAAAGCTACAACGGTAAGAAAACCTGAGACACAAAATATTAATCCTGTTAACTCAGTTGCCCCTTATAAATCTCCGTATGTAAAATTCTATAAACAACCCATTGCAATACCAACAGAAGCGCAAGCAAAAGACAAATTATTATGGTATAGAGGAAAAAAAATAAATCAGAATACTCTTGTTACTACGAATGGTAGAGTGATACAATATGACCGGCAAAATAATCGGGTATTGGTTCAAATGAATGAAAAAAAAGACACTAGTTTTTTAAAAATCGTGACCAATCTTGCCAAATCAAGACAGTTGACAGAGAATTATATAAACCGAAAATCAGCTGAAAAGAATAGCTTTTTTGATTACCCGCTTGTGATGTTAGCGATGAAAAATTATGAGTTAATCGAAAAAGATTTTGATAAGCTTGTAAATAATAACCTGGAATTACCTGGCACAGGTACCAATCCGAGGGCTGAAATTTTTTATGAATCATCAATTACCAACAGAGGTCCTTCCCCTAATTTAAATGATTTTATAGATCCTTACGTTCAACAACAATATGAATACATACAGTCATTAATCAACAACCCTCCTCCCCTTGACGTTTCTCCACCTCCAAAACAAGAATATAGCCTATGTTATTATTGTGACCCGGGAGCTCAGGAACGTTACGACAGGGAAAAAGAAATATGGTCTGATGGATTTAATGAATATGAAGTCTCAATAATGAGCCGCATCCTGGCCATTGAACGTTATTATCAATTAATGGGATTAGACGGCGATGCTGAAGTCGGAACGATGTTTACAGGTGAATTAGGGAAGGCCTGGAATTTTGCTCAGGATAGGATTGAAAAAAAAGTTGAGATACTGAAACAAAGATATGAAAATGATATCTATCGCTATGTAGCTGTCGTCAGTACCATACTCGGGGTGGAAAGGCAAAAACAATTATTGGGTTATGCGAGTGATGATGCTAGTTATGAACTTAAAGTTTTTTCTAGTGGTGTCTTTGAGAAATTTATTACAGATCGGATTGCGGCAAATGATTACGATGTGATCTTCAATTATGCAATGATCCTGGGCTTCGCTAGACAAAAGCAATTGCTTGGGTATGTAGATGATGACCAGGATGTTTATGGTTCATTAATTGAGGAAGTTCTCAAACATAACCGTTTTGCTCTTACTCTTGATATAGATTTTGAATTCGAGATGGGCGGGGATAAGCCAATGCTCATCGCAACCGGTACGATGACCACCAAGCAAAAGATCTATCTCAAGCTCGGCCGCACCAATGATTGTAAATGGCAGTTTTACCGATTTGATCCAAACTATGATTTGGGTGGAATGACACCACAGGAAGAAGTTTATATGATACCGCTATTTGTGACAGGAGGAACAAAAAAAGTAAAAAGGGGAGAAATTTATGTTCCGTATCCCTATTCAGGTCCCACGGATGTCATAATGCCGTTTCCCT
>CAZOOT010000302.1:0-1827 GCA_964581455.1 uncultured Chitinophaga sp.
TGTTGAATATGCTGAACAAAGATGTGCGATCAAGACTACTTGCATTTTATTATCATCTTGCTATTATGGATGGTTACAACGGTTCAGCAACCTCTTATTCGATCAATAACTTTTTAACACATGATGATATTGCAAAACTGATTGGCAGCGCCAGGCAAACAGTTACCACACTCATTAGCCAGATAGAAGGAGAAGGCTTAGTAAATATTTCAAGAAAAAAGATTGAAATTCCTGATGTTAAAAAACTTCAACAGCTTGTAATGGTAACCTGACTAT
The DNA here is from genome assembly GCA_964581455.1 of uncultured Chitinophaga sp. Lineage (GTDB taxonomy): Bacteria > Bacteroidota > Bacteroidia > Chitinophagales > Chitinophagaceae > VBAS01. The sequence continues at coordinate 277 of CAZOOT010000302.1, forward strand.
TACTTACTATTTTCGTTTTATGCGGCCATTACTAAATATTTTCTTTGTTGGAATGCTGGTGAGTTTTCTGGGCTCATTGCCATTAGGAACTTTGAATATTGCTGCCATGCAAATATCCATAACTGATGGAGTAATGGCGGCCCTTCTTTTTTCAGCCGGTTCTTTATTGGCAGAAATTGTTTATGTCCGACTTTCATTGGTGGCAATGGATTGGATAAGAAAGCAGGAAAAAATACTCAAAGCTTTAGAATGGGTAACATTTGTTATTGTGCTGGCATTAGCCGCAGCTAGTTTTTATGACGCATTACATCCATCTGTTTCAACGAATGCAGTGCTTGATAGTCCGATGCCTAAATTTTTATTGGGATTGGTGATGAGTGCATTGAATCCGGTACAGATACCATTTTGGTTTGGCTGGAGTACTGTGCTGTTCAGCAAGAAAATCTTACTGCCAAGAAATGATCATTACAACGTTTATATAATTGGAATTGCATTTGGTACATTCATTGGTAATTGTGTTTTTATTTTTGGTGGTCGTTTAGTTGCCAACAGAATCAGCAATAACCAGGATATTTTAAATTGGGTAATCGGCGGAATTTTTGCATTAACGGCCATTATTCAATTGTGGAGAATTCTGATGAAAAAAGATCCGATCAATAAAATGGTGCAACAGGATGATGAAAAGAAAAATGGAGAAGAGTAGGATTAAAAACGGAAACCTGCGGAAAGAGATGGTATAATTCTGGCACCATTATCTTCATCCATCGAATTATAATCTTTACCGATGTTCAACGTGTAGCCATAGCCAACTGATGGTGCGGCATACATCCGCTTCGCAAATATCAAATGATAACCTGCTTCGGTAAATGGTGTAATCAGCAAGCTGTTTTGGCTGGTCTTGCCTTCAAAGTTTTCGAGAGAGAATAAAACCCTTGCACCGGCAAAAGGACTGCTGCCTGTCGTTATCATTTTATCGCTGAAGGCATAACGATAACCGATATACAAACCAAAGCCATGCGAAACGGAATATGCTTTTTTGGAAGCTAACTGGTAAGTGATACCGGCACTAAAGCTGCTTTTATTAGTAAATGATTCTCCCCGCAATCCTGCTTTTGCATTATTATAACCTTGCCCGATAAACCGCATGTATTCACCACCAAATTCAAAAGGCTTTTGTGAATGACATGCAAGAGTGAGGGAAGTGGCGATGAAAAAGGAAAGAATTCGTAGCATAAGTAAGAATAAAACGTACGCAGCAGGTAATTATTTTACTTAAAGGCATTTTAGATTAATCAACAATAAATAATTTGCAGCCTGCGGCAGTTGATGTTTTGTGAGCTTCGTTATTATCACCAACAAAATAGCACATACCTGCTGATAAATTCATCATTCTTCCATCATCCAATTCTGTAGATATACTGCCTTCCACACAATAAATAATATGGCCTTTATTACACCAATGATCGGCTTTATAGCCGGGAGAATAAACAACTTCTCTCACCCTGATATCATTCATCATTTGTACTTTCCAGTAAGCAGTGCCAGTTTCTC
>CAZOOT010000303.1:0-730 GCA_964581455.1 uncultured Chitinophaga sp.
AGCTCCACTGTCTAATTTTTGCTCAGGTATATGCTCTGCAATTTTATCTACTTTCTCCTGGCGGATCTTTACCATCAGTTGGTGATTTTCTGGTTCGTAACTGATGTTACCGGTTACATTTTGCTTTTCCAGGCCACCAATGCGATGCTCTAAACCCGCAGTACCAGGTATGGCCCAGGGCCTCGCCAGTTTTTCATCTCTTAAATAAGGTTGAAATATTTCTTCCTGATCGCCAAGTTGTGTTTTGAATTTTACGGTAATGGGTGGAAGGTCGTCTGATACCGGAAACTTCCACGGTTCTGCCCCATTGGCAATATAACCATCGCTTAAAAATATAACCGGAGTCATATGTTGTATAGAAATGCGTACGGCTTCATATACAGCATCAAAACAATCGGCCGGAGTAGATGCAGAAACAATTGGCATAGGGCATTCGCCATTTCTTCCATAATAAGCCTGCATCAAATCAGACTGCTCTGTTTTTGTGGGCAAGCCGGTCGAAGGACCGCCTCTTTGAATATTTATTATCAGCAAAGGAATTTCAAGCATTACTGCAAGCCCCATCGCTTCGCCTTTTAAGGCAATGCCCGGTCCGCTGGAAGTGGTAACACCTAATGAACCACCATACGCTGCACCTATTGCAGATGTTATGGCCGCAATCTCATCTTCCGCCTGAAAAGTCCGTACACCAAAATTTTTATACTTACTCAAATCATGCAAAATATCTGAT
>CAZOOT010000303.1:740-1822 GCA_964581455.1 uncultured Chitinophaga sp.
CACTTTTCTGCGATGCAGCGATCAATCCGAAAGAAACAGCCTGGTTACCCATGATGGAACGATAATTGCCCGGTTCCATTTTTGCTTTTTCTACAGAATAAGTTGTGGTGAATGTTTCAGTAGTATCGCCATAATTGTAACCCGCCTGCAGCACTTTTACATTACTCTCATATATATCCGGTTTCTTTCCGAATTTTTCTTTCAGGAACTTGATCGTATTCTCCATATCCCGGTTATACATGAAGTAAAGGAAACCAAGCACAAACATATTCTTTGCCCTGTCCTTCTCTTTCATACCCATCGTAAAATCCTTCAGTGCTTCTCTCGTCATCTTTGTTACATCCATCTTTATCACATCATAATTACTCAGGCTTTCATTCTCCAGTGGATTCTCTCCATCGGGGTAATTAGCAAGTCGTAGATTTTTACCATCAAACCCATCGGTATTTACTATTATTTTACCTCCCTTTTTTAATCCGGAAAGATTTGACTTTAAGGCCGCAGCATTCATAGCAATCAATACATCCACAGAATCGCCGGGAGTATAAATATTATCCGAAGAAAACCTTAACTGAAATCCACTTACACCGGGCAAGGTACCTATCGGAGCTCTGATCTCTGCCGGAAAGTCCGGAAAGGTAGAAAGATCTATCCCTAATAAGGCTGTGTTATTTGTAAACTGGGTACCGGTTAATTGCATTCCATCACCACTATCTCCTGCAAATTTGATAACGACATCCTGTAATACTTCTTGTTTTCTTTCCATATTGTTATAATCTTATCCTGCGAATTTAAAACATCTTATGGTTGATTGATGAATTGATTATCAAAAATTTCAGGCCTTTATCAAATCTTTGTTGTGCATAAAAGTTAGAACAATGGCATTTACAACCCCCATGGCTGCAAGTGCATTCCATTTTGGAGAATTTTCAAAACACGGCGATAGAGGGAAAAATTTTGCTGGCTGTGTTAGCCTTCTGAGAGTTGTGCAGCAGGCATATTGGCTTTGTGCAATTGGGGCTGGCGTTAGTAATTTGGCTTTTAGTTGTTATCTTCAAATTCAGTCATCTTACAAACTTATC
>CAZOOT010000304.1:0-1541 GCA_964581455.1 uncultured Chitinophaga sp.
GGTCGCTTCGCTCTCTTGTCTTGTTACCAGGATTTTTTCAAGGCCAAAAGAAAGCCAGGTGGGAGCCATTGCCTCGCCACAGAGCCAGGTAATTGAAAGCCGTGAATGGCTCGATGAGCATTATAAAAAAATTAAAAAGAAATTGAAAGATCAAAAGATTGAAAAGCCCGAACACTGGGGTGGGTATATTTTAAAGCCTGTTATAATTGAGTTCTGGCAAGGAAGACCAAGCCGATTACACGACAGAATTCAATACACACTACAAGATAATGGCAATTGGAAGATTGAGCGGTTAGCTCCTTAATAAATATAGTTAACAAGTTGAAAGGAGCATCCAAACAACTTGCTAACCAGCATAAATTATTCGCCTTTTTTAGCAGTTTCTTTCTTAGTAGTAGCTTTTTTATCTGCAGCCTTTTTTTGTGCAGGACTCTTTGTTACTGGTCTGCTTTTGCCAAATGATCCTTTAAAACGTTTTCCTTTGGCAGTTTTCTTGTCACCTCTTCCCATAAAATGAATTTTTAATTATTGTTATTTATAAAATCTGATTTCAAAAAAAACTCCTTCCCGCTACAAACGGAATGGAGCTTTTATTAATTTTTTAGTACGGCATTAAAGTTTACCGGCCAATTCTTTACCTGCTTTAAATTTAGCAACTTTTCTGGCTTTGATTTTTATTACTTCACCAGTTTGTGGGTTACGACCGTTACGGGCAGCTCGTTTAGATACGGAAAAAGTACCGAAGCCAACCAACGTTACTTTTCCACCACCTTTTAGTGTTTTAGTAACTGCTTCAATGAAAGAATCAAGAGAGGCGTTAGCTTGAGTTTTGGTGATGCCTGCATCGTCTGCAAGCTTAGTGATTAATTCTGCTTTGTTCATGTTTAGTAAAATTTTTATTGTTTGACGACAGGTGACAAATTTAGAAGGTTTTTCATTCCAATAAAATATTATTATTCAAAATCAGGAAAAAATATTCTTACCGAAACCGCACCGGACAAGGTTTTAAGAGAAAATGCTGATTTGCTACTATATCAAAATATTGGTTTTACTACTTAAAGCCTTGTTTATAAAGGCGTTTCGCCATTCCTTTTAAATCCTTACCTATAAAGGGTTTGAAGGAATATACAACTGTTTGCCCGTAAGAAAAATAAAATATTTTTTTTGCACACTCAATGCACAACTTCCATTACAGAACGGAATGCGATGAATTTATCTCCCCATTTGTTCATACCTTTTTTCCGCATCGTATCTGCATGTTTTTCCAGGTATTCGTCGTATTGCTTTTTATCGGGAGTATGGTATTGCACAGCATGGGTAATTCCATCTTCTTCATCAATATCCAGCAAGCGAAGAACAGTAGCTTTAGTAAAACAACCTGTATTTATTATATCAGCAATATGTTCTTCTTTTAACCAGCAAAACCAATCTGCTGCAATGGAATGATGTACTTTTATTGTTACGTTGTAAATAATCATAGAATATTATAATTTAATATCCAGGAAAACAGGACAATGATCACTATGCTTTACATCAGGATA
>CAZOOT010000304.1:1570-1821 GCA_964581455.1 uncultured Chitinophaga sp.
TGGTCCTGTAACGTTTATATAATCAATCCTCCAGCCTTTATTATTTAATCGTACAGTAGGAAACCGCTGGCTCCACCAGCTATACCGATGTGGTTCAGGATGAAAATGTCGAAACGTATCTATCCAATCATTGTCCAAAAACTTTGTCATCCACTCTCTTTCTTCTGGTAAAAAACCAGTAGACTTTTTATTTCCCTTCGGATCATGAATATCAATTTCCGTATGTGCAATATTATAATCCCCACACAGTA
>CAZOOT010000305.1:0-1583 GCA_964581455.1 uncultured Chitinophaga sp.
TGCTAAAAAAAGCAGCAGCATCGAATCAAAGTTTGGATTAGGAAATAGAATTCAGTTACCAGATGTAAGTTGCAAGTCAGCTTCTTACTTTTTTTCCACACAATACTATCCTTGCTTATAGGCAATAAAGTGGTTGTATCTTTACCCTGCATGGGAAAAGGATTATCACAAATAACATTTGATTTTGTACCGGCTGAAGAAGCTGAAACTGATCCTGTTGCACATCCAACTGTTGAAATGGAAGAGCAAGCAGTAATAAAAGAAGAAGTTCCTGAAACAACGGTTATCGAAAACACAGTTTCTACAGGTAAAAGAGGCCGTAAGTCGTTAAAAGAAATTGCTTTGAATGCTGATCTGCTGCAAATACCGGAAGATGAAATTCTTTTTAAAAAGCAATATTACTCCATTGGTGAAGTGGCTGGTATGTTCAGAGAAAATCAATCGCTGATAAGATATTGGGAAACTGAATTCGACATTTTAAAACCCCGTAAAAACAGAAAAGGCGACCGTTTCTTTCGCCCGGTTGATATAAAAAACCTGGTGATGATCTACGATTTACTTCGCCGCCGCAAATACACTATTGAAGGAGCTAAAGATTTTTTAAAGAATAATAAAAAAGCCGAAGAGAAATTTGGCATGATACAGTCGTTGGAAAAAATAAAAGGCTTTTTACTGGAGTTAAAAGCAAGTTTATAACCAGCCTGCAAGCAACTTTAACATCCCTCCTTTCATCTGTTATTTTTATTTTATATTTTGTCAGATGGTATTTCGCATAAAAATCATAATTGTTAATCTGTAGGCTAGATTTCATCTTTTGGTCATTCACCGTTATTTTTACTTTTTATTATTAAATTATGAAGAAAATTATTGCCGCATTAATGCTTACCCTTGGTTTAGCCACTATTTCTTTTGCGCAAAATCAGTATGAAATATTAGTAGAAAGACCGAATGAAAAATCATTGAAGGGAATTATTTCGCAGGAAGTACTATTAAGCGATACAACTTTTAAATGGTATGCCGAAAACCTGAAAGGTTATACACCTAATGCCAGTGCAATTGCAGGTTTAAAAAAACATGCTGATTCAATACAGTTATTAGTGTTTATGGGTACCTGGTGCGAAGATTCGCACAATATCATTCCAAAGTTTTATTCATTACTTGAAACTTCCGGCTTCTCCAAAAATAAAGTGACACTGATAGGTGTGGACAGAGCCAAGAAAACACTAAGTCATCTTACTGAAGCGTTGAACATAATTAATGTGCCCACAATTATTGTAATGAAAGATGGGAAAGAAGTTGGCCGTGTGGTAGAATATGGAAAATACGGTTTGTTTGATATGGAGCTTGGCGAAATTTTGAAAAAGCTGAATAACTGATCCTTTTAACGGATAGTATAAATCTCAACACTGTCTTTCATTAATGCATACAATCTTGATGAAGTAAAGTTGAAGGCCTTGCTTTTAATAAGTTCCTCCGGTAATATCCATTCATCATACATAAAGTTGGTAATATCATAGCGGTAAAGTGTATCGGCTTTTGAACCAAAGATAAATTTACCCGTTACTTTAAAGTTTTGCCAACCT
>CAZOOT010000305.1:1593-1813 GCA_964581455.1 uncultured Chitinophaga sp.
TGAGAATATTGTTTTTCAAAGCACCGTAATAATCAAACACATTTATACCTCTTACTGAATCGTAGATATAAACATATTTGTTCTCATCAAATATTTTTGTTGGTACTATGGCTCTGTTGAGCAGTAGTCTGAAATCCGGCGTTTCCTGTAACAGCTTACCGTCTTCATCAATCTTTTTTAATTTATTTTCCAGTTCATCGTATACCCATATCTTATTATC
>CAZOOT010000306.1:0-1810 GCA_964581455.1 uncultured Chitinophaga sp.
CTTGTTTTGTTTTCGGATTCAGAATCAGGTCCTGTAAGAAGCGAACATCAATCTGACTGAATAGCGGAGTTTCGCCACCATATTTTTCAGTGTACTTACCTCTTAATTCACTTAAATATTTATCCTGATCGATGAAGCTTTTAAATGCTGACCGTTGTGCTGCCTGATTTTGGATATTTCCATTTACATCCAATAAGGCAGTAAATGTCATATTATCGATCTCTGCATTGGTAGGCACATACATTAAGTCGTTGGTACCGGTGCCATCATTATTAATATCGCCTCCATATACATATGCAAAACGATTACCTGATGTCCAGGAGCTGAATAATGAAATAGTAGTTCCCCACTTGTTATCTTTTCCATAATCATATCTTTTGGCAGCAACAAAAATAAATCGATGCTTATTGCCATAAAGTGAATTGGAGTTAATAGCCTGGTTAGCATTATTTAATATTGGATTACGATCAAAAGCATCACTTGATATTTCTGCTGAGATAGAACTGGCATCTTTTGCTACACCAAAATTATATGCGGCCATAGCTGAAAATCCTTTTTTAAATGTTTTTTGAGCCTGTAGCGATAAATTAAATTGATAACCTTCTTTTGTATTAGTAAATACATAAGTATTGTTTGCTCCCTGATCGCCTGAAAGATAAACTTTACGGTTATCCCCAATTCCTGAATTTAATATTCCACGAGGCGTACCTAATTTATAATTCCGAACCATCATTGCTTTTACATCTTTTGTGTAAGCAAGGTCTACTGTAAAGACCATGCCAGAGGGTATCCTGAAATCTGTACCTACATTGGTTCTCCATACCTGTGGCCATCTGAAGTTTTTATCAGTAGCATTATAAAATGAAGTAAATGGATTGCCAATGTGGTTGCCGATCCATACAAATGGAAAACGACCAGTAAATAAACCTGATCCGCCACGAATTTGTAAAGTCCTGTCCCCTTTAGCATCCCAGTTAAAACCAACTCTTGGTGAAAATAATGGGCTGGTTGTTGGTAATTGAGTATTGTCCAAATCTTTTCCTTTGCCATTTGTAATGGGTTTGCCATTCTCGTCAAACAGTGTAAGATTATCATTGTTTTGAATTGTTGGAGAGCCGGTACTATAAGTTCCTAAAAAGGTACCTGCATTTGGTGCAAATACATTCTCCTGCATATCAGGAGTTGTATAAGACATATTGCTGTAAATAGGTTTATCAACCCTAAGTCCTAAAGTGATTTTTAATTTGTCATTTACCTGTATTTCATCCTGAGCATAGGCAGACAATTGACCAACTGTCATTTTTACAAGAGCCCATTGATTAGCAGCCGCTCTGTTTTTTGCGTAGGTGTTAAATTGATCAAGGTCGAAAACACCAAACCACAATGGTCGTCCGGTAGGCACACTATCCTTAAATACTTGTATATCTACATCGCCCAAAAACATATTAAATCCATATCCAACTAAATTGAATGAGTTTTCAAACTTGAAAGATTCATACGAACCACCAAGAGTGATGGTATGATTCTTTTTATACATCGTATAATCATTCGTAATCTGAACAGCATCCTGCTTCAATACATTGTTAATAGAGAAAGGTTCATGTCCGGCAACGATATATCGGGAATTGAATTTTGAAATATTGACTACAGGGAAAGGTGTAGAAAAAGGATTTCTATTATCCCGGAATAAAGTATAAACCATTCTGAGTTTATTGGCGGAATTACCTTTGAAATTCGATTTCAACTCAGTACCAAACGAATTTAATTTGTTGACGATCTCATAACCAGAATTCTGGAATTGTAAGGTAGT
>CAZOOT010000307.1:0-1793 GCA_964581455.1 uncultured Chitinophaga sp.
TCCACTTCCAATCCTTCTTTGAGTACAAACAAAGTACCCACGATGACCACAAATGCTTTGAGGGTTTTTCTCAACAGGGGAACCAATTGGTCATCCAATGTAGATTCAGTCTTCTCTGCCAATTTGGAAAAGTAAACGGACACAATATCTACGACTTTGTAAAATACTATGGTAATGATAAATGGTTTTGCAGCATTGAGAACCTTCAGCGCAAAAGCAACAACTTCAATCGGAAGCTGTAAAAGCCTGATAAAAAGTGAAGACAACACTACAATCAGGTAAATACTTATAACCCTCGCCACAGGCAACAGGTACTTTTCTCCAACATAACCATAGCCAAGCCTGGCCATTGCGTAAAGAAAAACTTTATCGAGTAATACCGTAATGATTTTATGGGAAAGAAACAGTAATAAAATGAGTATGAACAGGCCTGCCAATTGCCAAAAATGCAAGCCCAGATATACCTGATTTCCCATTTTTGGAAGAATATTTAGGAGACGATCGGTTCCGTACGGGTAGGTTTCCCTATGCATTTTATCAATTTGGGAAACAGTGAATGCACTGAATTTCCACTCGTCTCCTGTTTTTTCCAAATACACCAAAGGAAGGTGTTTGGTATCGAAGAAGAACTTTGCCTGATTGCTGTAAAGGCTATCTATATAATTCTGATCATTTGGAATTTCTGAAATCCTTACAAAAACACCGTTCCCATCAAAAATCTGTTTCAATTTAACCGCCAATTTTTCAGCATCTGCTTGATTGTCCGGACTGAGCTTTAAAACTTCAGCAGCTGCTTTTGGATCATAATTATCCTCTCTGAGATTATAGAAAAAACTGAGTGTAGCAGTATAGGGAGTATGCAGGCTTTGGAAATCATCCGGGGGGATAGGGATTTGGTTTTCATCAAGTATTATCTGTCCAAAAACCTGACTGGAGTAAAACAAAAAAGAAAAAATCAGTGAAATCAAATATTTATTTTTATTCATGTCGTTCGGGAAATTTGCCCGCAAGTTAACAATATCATTACTTCGGGGGAAAACATAATTGAGAATAACTGTAATCAAAACCCGAAACCAGCCTTAAAAAAGCATAAAGTCATTATAATGGGAGTCGGTATTCGGAGAACTTATTATTGCTTACCACATATATGATGTATTCATTTTGCGCAGCGGAATATTTGATTTCCAATTCCTGATTCCCATCTATGGGTCTTGCTGTCAATAAATCTCCTTTAAGATTATAAAGGAAAATAAACTCCTGATTTTGGTCAAGGACTACCAAAATATTCTTGTCCGAACCAAAAGAGAAAAATTGAAACTTTAAGGAATCGGAAAAAATATCTTTTGTCAACAGCACATTGGCATCGGAATCAATTACGGATACTTTATTGTATTCATGGACAGCAAAAACATACCTATCGTCTTTTTGGTCCTTGATCAAATGAAACACAGTCTCCCTATCAGGTTTCATCAGCTGATTCCTGTAAGTTATTTCCCCCAAGAAATTTACCATGACAATTTCACCTGTCTTGGTTACTGTAACCAAACGGGTTTCTTTTGCACCGCCTCTTTCCAGTAAAACATAATCAGTTTCAAGACTTTCTCCCAGCCTTATGGGACTCCCCAATTCAGCATCCCCTCTTCTGTTGAACAAATACAATTCACCTGAATTGGCCAAGGCCAACATCCTATCTCCTATTCCCGGAATCCTATGATGCGTGGGTTTAACAGAAAGTGAAGAGTTGATTTTCTTGGGATTCCATCCTTCAAGTACATTTCCTGCTTTGTCAGACA
>CAZOOT010000308.1:0-680 GCA_964581455.1 uncultured Chitinophaga sp.
GATCATAAGCACCATAATCTTTGTTCCTATCCTCAAAAAGGATATCAAGAACATCGGATGATAAGATTTTGTTTGCTTCCATAATTCAATTTTTTATAAGATGCGAAAATGAAACTATTACATAAGATCAAAGCAAAATTATTTTTGTTCGGATGCTTCTGTAGCTTTTATCAATTCCTTTTCTTCTTTTAATAGTTTAACCATTGCATACCTCTTCACTTTGTTAATCGTCATCTCATCCAAAATATCAACAGTGTTTTTATACGTAGCTTCTTCATCGGGTTTTATAATTACAACGAAGTCTATATCCTTACAGGCATCTTCCCATTTAGGGTCGCCTTTTTTCTTAGCTGCTGCTTTTTCATCTTCGCAGGATTTGGGGTCTACCGTTGCAGGATTATATCTGCTGATAACTTCAGCTTTTTTGTCAATGATGATTTGACGAACTCCCTTCATGGTAGTTTGCTTAAAGTTATTTACTCCTTCGCCTACCTCTAACTGACCTTCATAATAATAAACCTGGTTGCCTTTGCCTAACATAAGTGTAAGTACACCAGATTGTTTTACTTCGGTTCTCTTTTTATCGTCATCAACATCTTTCGGCATATTCAAATCCAATGTAGTTGGAGAAGACATGGTTGCTGTAAAAATGAAAAAAGTAATTAACAGGAACCCAAGAT
>CAZOOT010000308.1:690-1397 GCA_964581455.1 uncultured Chitinophaga sp.
GGTAGAAAGTTTTTTTGCCTTTTTTACTCCCGGTCCTTTTTTGTGGCCATCATCGCCACCACCTTCTATACTTGCCATATTATGACTGGTTTAAATTAATTAAATATTACTGTAGTCTTTTTAGCTCTAAATCCAATGCAGATCCTGGCGGCACATCATCAAGCGAGGTTACAAGGCTGTACTTAAATTCTTCATTCTTCTTAAGTGCCTCAATCACTCCTTCAAAAGCCGGATACTTGGAATTACCATCTCCCTTTATTAGGTAGATCAATTTTTCGCCGGCAAATGCATTTTTAGCTCCTTGTATCCACCAAATAAGTTGATTGTTAGTGGAATCCATAACTGGTATTCCTGGTTGCTTAATATTTCCTTGTTCAAGGGCATCAATATCCAACAACTGTTTTAATCCTGTAAAAGGTACACCTACCATATACGTTTTTCTGAAATTGTTGATTTGAGCAGGTGTAAGCCCTAATTTTTGCTTATCATTAATTTCATTTATAACAGCATCAAACTTACCCGGGTCTTTTTCAGATAATATTGAAAAATATACCTTATTCGAAGAATCGATTGAAATAAGAACAGCATTGCTTTCCGGCATTTGTTGCGACAAAACCGATCCAGGAGTTTTTATCTCTACAGGTTCTGGCGGCTTGAATTTAGTAGCCATGATAAAGAAGGAAAGTATCAGAAACGCTATGTCCACA
>CAZOOT010000308.1:1407-1785 GCA_964581455.1 uncultured Chitinophaga sp.
TCCGTATCCGTACTTTTCTTCGGCATTTTAATACTCGGCATGATTACATTAGTTTATAATGAGATGAATATGTTCATGTTTTCCATACAAAAAGCTTGCAAAAACTGTATTATTTATACAGGGAAGCAAAACTTTGAGTTAAAGTAAACCCGGATTCATCAATACCATAAGTAATAGAATCAATCTTAGTAGTAAATACGTTGTACATAATAAGGGCCAGGGCAGACGTACCAATACCTAAAGCCGTGTTATACAAGGCCTCAGAGATACCAACAGCCAATGCATTTGCAGCACCAGCTCCGCCATCCTCACCAAGTGCGGCGAATGACTTAATCATACCCATTACCGTACCCAAAAGGGCCACAAGTGTACCTACCG
>CAZOOT010000309.1:0-1778 GCA_964581455.1 uncultured Chitinophaga sp.
CGCCATTTTATGGATTTCCCTGACCAGATCTTTAAAGATAAAAAACAACGTAAAAAACCGTTTGATCATCCGCAATTAATTGACAAGAGGGTTTCAGATGTTGTACTCAAAAAAGATGTGTTACTTCATTTCCCTTATCATTCTTTTCTTCCTTTAATTGATTTAATCAGAGAAGCAGCATTTGATCCTGATGTAACAACGATAAAAATTACATGTTACCGTCTTGCCCCCCAATCTAAAATTGTGAACGCATTAATAAATGCAGTACGTAATGGCAAAGAAGTAATAGTGATGCTGGAGTTAAGAGCCCGATTTGAAGAAGAAGCAAACATAGAATGGAAAAACAGATTGGAAGAGGAAGGTGCAAAAGTGTTAATTGAAATTCCGGAATTGAAAGTGCATTCAAAAGTTTGCCTGATCAAAAAGAAAACAACTGATCATAAATTTATTATGTACGGCTTTGTCAGTACCGGAAACATGAACGAAAAAACAGCAAAAGTGTACGGCGACCACTGTTTACTTACTTCCAATCAAAAAATAATGGCTGATGTAAACAGAATCTTCAACTTTCTGGAACAGCCAAAATCAGGGATGAACTTTCTGAGAGAATGTAAAACAATTATTCCTAGTCCCATGTTTGTAAAACGGGAAATGATCAAACTGATTGATGAAGAAATAAGACAAGCCAATAAGAAAAAACCCGCTATCATTACGCTAAAAATGAATTCACTTTCCGATGAAGAGATGATTTTAAAACTCTATGAAGCAGCTAAGGCTGGTGTACAAATCAAGTTAATTATTCGTGGAATTTTTTGCATGTTGACAGAAAATAAAAAATATGAAAGACCAGTTCGGGCAATAAGTATTATTGATGAATACCTGGAACATGCAAGAGTTTGGATCTTCCACAACAGAGGCAAAGAGAGAGTTTATATATCTTCCGCAGATTGGATGACCCGAAATCTCGAACATAGAATAGAAGCAACCTGCCCCATCTGGAATAATGAATTAATAAAAGAACTGAAAGATATTCTTGATATCCAGTTACAGGATAATGTAAAAGCAAGATGGCTGGATAATGATTTGAGCAACGAGTATGTGAGAACAACGAAAAAGAAAATCCGATCGCAGGTAGAAACTTATAATTACCTGTATAATAAATCAAAAACCCAACGTGAGATTAGCAGCAATTGATATTGGAAGCAACGCAGCCAGATTACTGATTACCGATGTTATTTCAGGACCTCAGGGCATAAAAGAATTTATCAAGGTAGTGCTTGTCCGGGTTCCGCTTCGGCTCGGTTTTGATGTTTTCGACAAAGGTGAAATTCCTCCGGCTAAAGTGGAGAAAATAATCAAGACCATTAAATCATACCAATTATTATTGGATGTATATGATGTAAAACACTGGAAGGCTTGCGCTACTTCGGCCATGCGGGATGCCGCAAACTCTCCGGAAATCATTAAAAAAGTTAAAGCAGAAACCGGAATCGAAATCCAGATTATCAGTGGCAATGAAGAAGCTTCGTTTATTTATGAAAATCATATTGCAGAAAATTTAACCGACAAAGAATCTTATCTCTATGTAGATGTTGGCGGCGGTAGTACAGAGCTAACTTTCTTCAGTGATAATAAACTAGTTTTTAAAGAATCATTTAACATCGGTACAATCCGCTTATTGAAAAACCAGGTAACCGAAGCCACATGGGATGAGATGAAAGAATGTATACTCAAAAAAACAAAAGGTTATCATCATGTTACAGCAATCGGTTCGGGCG
>CAZOOT010000310.1:0-1765 GCA_964581455.1 uncultured Chitinophaga sp.
GGGGCAGCCACAATAACTGCAAACAAACCTCTGCGGCAATAATCCTTCACCAGTTCTTCAGCCCAGTGTTTGGAAATTTCATAATCGTTTTCAAAAGCGGTGATCCGGGGATCGCTTTCACTCATCGGGAATTTGTTTGATGGCCCAATGACTGCCCCGGTACTGGTATAAACTAATTTTTGTATCCCGCAATTCAGTGCAACATCCAGTACATTTCTTGTTCCTTCCACATTTACTTTGTAAAAAATGCTACTGTCTTTATCCCACAGCTTTGTTACAGCAGCAGCATGCAGCACTTTTTTACAACCTTTCATAGCACTCATTACAGATTCCATATCCGTAACATCACCCTGGAATTTTATAATATTTGGATGCATGGGCAAATAGGCAGAATGTATATCCCGCACAAGTATGTGCACGGTATAATTTTTTTCTGCGGCTGTCATGGCCAGGTTATGACCAACATACCCGGTAGCTCCTGTGATTAGAATTTTCATAACAATAATTTTTTAATTCGTGAATGGTTATTTACCAGTAAAGTGATCTCGTTACTTAATGCCAATGAAAGATGAATCAGAATGGACGGCCAGACAGAATGGTAATAAATGCTTATACCGCACAGAAAGATGCCCATCAACACAGAACCATACCTTTCTTTTTCATCAAACCAATGAACCACTGCATATAGAATAAGATTTGCAATGACTGCAGCTACCATACCAACGTCTTCGATCATAATGAACAACAGCACGCACCGGAAGAAAAATTCGTACACGATCAAAAAGAGGGTACGGATCAAAAGAAATGATAGAGAGAGAGAAACCGGAAGAGAAACATTGAAGATATGAGTAGCAGACAATTGTTTTAATGCGGATAAGGTACCTGCAATAACAGCCAGTATTATCAGGGCCCATACAACCAGATCAGATTTATCCAGGTCAGGTGTGATGATCCCGACATCAACATTTCTGTTTACGAAAAGAATTGCGCCGCCCAAACCAAGGAAAAATATTCCGGCAAATAAACGTGCCATCAAGGTTACAGGTTCTCCTTTGCCTGATAAAACATCTTTTAATTGTCCGCTGCCTTTTTTGTATCCAATTGTGATTGCTAAAAAGAACAGCGAATAAAAAAAGAACATGTATCCGTATGTGATGATAGTACTTAGCATAAAATATTCTTTATGATTTCAACTCAATGGTAGCCCTGTATAAACTATGATGTACTTCAACTTTTGAGCATACACCATTTGTATAGAAATATTCACTGTAATTACCATCCGGGAATTTTATTTTATAATGCTGCCCTTTTATTTTTTCAATATCCAGGAACTGCTGAAAATTATCCGAATACACTTTTGATACAGCCAATGGCTCTGCTGCATATAAGCTGAGCATATTGTACCGGATGGGATAGTAGTTAAGCGTTTCAGATTTGTTATCATTGTAAATGATGTACTGGTTGCCGGATGCTTTTGTTTTTTTATCTGCTTTTACACGGCCGTTCATTTTTCGGTATAGGGAAGAAGAGATCAGGATGCCATGATCATACACTGCTTCTTCGTTTCCTTTTGCAGTAAATAGTAAGATGAACCGGGTTTTTACTTCAGATGCTAATTTCATTGTTGTTCTGCTGCCGGCTGTGTTTTGTGAAAACTGAATATTCCCCACTACATCGCCGTTTCTTTTAATGTTGTATTCCAGCTTTTTTTCCTGTGAAAATCCCAGGCCCGGAAGCAGTGTACAAAAAATGATCAGCATAATTA
>CAZOOT010000311.1:0-1765 GCA_964581455.1 uncultured Chitinophaga sp.
TTGCAACTCTTACGTTTAGAATTGAAATTTACGATTTACATTTTTCCACCGACCATTTACTCCTGAATCCTGCTTTATAAATAATTTCAGATAGTATATTTGCAATATATCTTTTGAGAAGGGAAACATTTGAATATTTAAGTCTCTCTTTCCGGGGAGAATGATTTGTATGCCATCTGATGGGAAATAGATGGTAAAAGTGGGATATGCCTGCTTTCAAGGTTGATTGGACTGTGTACCGAAAGTAAAAAACCACCGTATCAATGTATTTAATGTTAATTTTTATGAAAAGAAATTTAGTAGTATTAATCATTTTTCTAATTATTGGAACAATAACCAATGCTCAGAATTTATTTAAACCAGAATTGGAATTACCAGTCAGGGGCACCAGTTATCGAATAACCCAAAGAACCGGAATAAAACCTGGAGAAACAATAAGCCTGTTTGAAAAGAATGAATCCGGGGCGATTTTACACTGGTGGTTAACATGCACACATGGAATAAATAAAAATACTGGTAAAGATTGGGCGCATCAGCTTAAACTTCGCATTTACTACGATGAGGTAAAGGAACCGTTTGTAGATTTGACACTCACCCAGTTCTTTGGCATCTTGTTGGAAAATGAAATTTTTACTATTGATAATGCAGCTATTAAAGTCCTGCCATTAAATGCCTTTAACTGTTATTTCCCGATTCCTTTTGAAAAAATAAAGATGGAGTTGATAAATACCGGCAAGCAAGACATAACAATCTGGTTCATGGCAGACTGGCATAAATATTCTGCAGAAACCGAAATGACTAAACTGAGATTTACGGCAATTCATTCAAAAATGTCGCCTGCAGAAAGGTTTGGAAGCATCCAAATGGCTGATTCTGATGGGAATGGCTTTATTGCAGGTATGTTTCAGGCTGTTTCAATTTCAGATACCACTGACGCATGGTTTCATACAGGTGGTGAAACTTTTTTATTGGATGGTGAGACAACACCTCGCGTAATACGCGGAATTGGCGGTGAAGACGTCTTTAACATGAGTTTTGGTATTTGGCCCGTTCAAACCGATTGGATCGGAGCTCCCTTAACGGTTAAGAAAAAAGATGATGATAAATTAGGGTCTGGTTATGAAGGGATTATGTACAGAATTTTTGGACCCGATCCTATATTTTTTGATTCTTCGGCTTCTTTAAGGTTTGGAACTAAAGCAAATCATACCGAAACTCTAATTTATGCGTATCTGGAAAGAAAAACTGCTCCGAAAATACTTACACCCAACGAATGGAAAATTGGGGGACCCTTCGAGTGTAACACTTATAGTGATTTTTTGAATAAAGAATGGCCTGAAGATGATATTGAAAGTTGGCCGCAAGACCACATTGCTGATTTTGGCCAATATATAAGCAATTTAAAAGGGATGACCGGTAAACCCACAATTTTTAGTGTGCCTCAAATATCTAATTATGAGAGGGGATGGTGCGATTTTACCAAGTTTTTCAGAGGAAGAAGAATCACAAACGTGGGTGCCCAACCATCTAATGTAAGCGCTTATGCGTTAGGGGAAATTAATATTTACGAAGAAGGGAAATATTCAATGGACCTGTTTTATGATGATTGGATTAAAATTTGGATTGATAATGAAGAGGTTTATTCTGGAACGCATGAAAACGGTTTCGCGGGTGAAAATATTGAACTTTTTCTTACGCCGGGCAAAAAAAGTATTCTTGTTAAACTTAGTAATTTCAATAATATGGAATGGCGAAATTGGGCTTT
>CAZOOT010000312.1:0-1755 GCA_964581455.1 uncultured Chitinophaga sp.
TGCTTTGAGTATAGCCTGTTCAATAAAAAAGGGTCTTGTTCCCAGTGCTTCAAACTTCCGGATATCATCTTTTAAAGGTTCGCCTGATGCAAATAACGGATACAGGTTTTTGATCTTACTTTTTCTTACATACAACATACCGCTGCCGATGGGAGCATAAAGCCATTTATGCAGGCTGGATGCAAAATAATCTGCATCCAGATCCGGAATTTTAAAATCAAAATGAGCAAAACTGTGAGCCCCGTCCACTACTACTTCAATCCCTCTTTTATGTGCTTCGTTCGCAATCTTCCTAACAGGAAGTATCTGCCCGTTCCAGTTAATAATATGTGTGATATGCACCACTTTGGTTTTTGACGTAAATGCATTCACATACTGATTGACCAGGTAATTTTCATCTTCACTGGGTAGTTCCAGGTTTATCCAAACCATTTTTATTCCATCCCGTAATTCTCTTTGCTTGTAAGCATTCACCATATTTGGATAATCCTGTTTTGCAGCTACCACTTCATCGCCTGCCTTTAATTGCAAACCAAATATGGCTGTTTCCAATCCTTCTGATGAATTTCTGTTGATAGCAATTTCTTCGGGATCACATCCTGCAAGTTTTGCCAGGTTTTTTCTAAGTGGTTCACGGCCCTGGTCCAGAATTCTCCACATATAATAACTTGGCGCTTCGTTGCTGTAATCATAATACCGTTTCATGGCTTCCTGCACTGTTTTTGGTGCAGGACTTACTCCGCCATTGTTCAGATTGATCAGTGAGGGTGATACAGTAAACGATTGCTGAATATAATACCAGAAATCTTCTTCACTGGCCAGGTCAGTAGCTGAAACTCCTTCCGCATCTTTAAGTGCTGCTTCAAAATTTCTGGACCATGCAGGTTTTGCAAATGAAGATAGAAATGCCGTTGCTGAGAAAACACCTGCTTTTTGAAGGAAGCGGCGGCGATTGGTTAATGGCATAGTAATTTATTTTTATAAATGTAACTAAATTCCAGTCTTCTTATTGAACCACAAAGACAAATTGAAATACAAGAAAATAATTTATGAATTGTCTATTTTCCTATCATTCTATGTGGTAAAAGATTTTGCCTGATCTGAAACAGTAGCAAACAGAAACCTGAAGTGAGTAGCACAAAGGACGATCATCCTTCGACAAGTTCAGGACAGTACTAATGTTGGCTACATAATTAAAAAAAACTACCTTCCAAGTTCAACTTTTTTACATGCAAATATTAGAGATCAAAGTGCTGAAAGGACCCAACTACTGGAGTGTTCGCCGTACCAAACTGATCCAGATGAAGCTGGATCTTGAAGAACTGGAACAGCAACCTACCAATAAAATTACCGGCTTTCGGGAACGATTGGAGAAAATGTTTCCAACAATGATCGAACACAGGTGCAGTGAAGCAGTGCGTGGTGGATTTTTTAAAAGAGTGGAAGAAGGCACCTGGATGGGGCATGTTATTGAACATATTGCACTGGAACTGCAAACAGTAGCCGGTATGGATACCGGTTTTGGAAGAACCAGAACTCCGGACGGAGAAAAAGAAGGTGTGTATTATGTTGTGTTTAGCTATATGGAAGAAGATGCCGGAGTATATGCGGCAAAAGCATCTGTGAAAATTGCTCAGGCATTGGTAGATGGAACTGAATATGATCTTGCCAATGACATTCAATTGTTACGTGAGATCCGGGAAGATACAAGGCTGGGTCCTTCAACTGGATGCATCGTTGAAGAAGCAGCAAAAC
>CAZOOT010000313.1:0-1755 GCA_964581455.1 uncultured Chitinophaga sp.
AATTAATTTGATTTCAATAACGGTTTTGTTTTTCAATTTTGTAATTATAATTCACCATCAACTCAATTTCTGTTTTATAAATCAAATCAGCATGCAATAGTATTTAGAATCTTTATTCTGTTTTCAGAAAGCTTAGTATAGAAATAGTCTGTTAAATTTTAAATTAATTAATAAATATCCTGAGTTAAGGGTTAATAACACTGACATGGGGTTGTTTTTAGTACAAAAAGATCATTATCTTCAGATTTCAACCAAAACAAACCATCATGTCCAACGATTCATCCACGACCGTATTGGCTGCTCCTATTGGCCAGCAGGAAAGAATTCTTTTAATAGACAGTCTCCGCGGTATAGCTATTCTTGGAATATTGCTAATGAATATTCCGGGATTTGGAATACCGGTTGTAGGTGCATATGACTATTCTGTACTTAAATCGTCTGATCTGAATTATTCTTTCTGGTATATATTCGGACCCGGTGTTTTTGAAGGCAGTCAGCGGGCCATTTTTTCCATGCTCTTTGGTGCGGGGATGTACATATTTACAACCCGTCTTGAAAAACGTGTGGATGGCGGACTTGCTTCAGAACTCTACATGCGCCGCCAGTTGTGGTTATTGGTATTTGGAATTGTACACGGGTATTTACTTCTTTGGTTTTGGGATATTCTTTATTCATATGCCATTTGCGGCATCGTGTTATTTGCTTTTCGCAGGTTAAAGCCAAAACATTTACTAATGGCAGCCGGGGTTTGTCTGCTGCTGATGACCGTAAGAGAAAACGTGGACCTGTACCGTGATAAAGGAGTAATAAAAAGAGGGGAGATGGTGGCTGCCATTGATACCACGCAGGTGAAGCTGACAGAAAAACAGAAGGAACAGCTCGGCGCTCTGGACGGTTGGAAGAAGAGATCAGACCCGGAAGAGAAAAAGAAAAAATGGAATAAGGCAACCGAAGAGATTACCGGTAGCTATGCAGAATTATACAAGGCCCGCAGCAGGATGACTGCTGACGGACAAACCAATGGTATGTATTATTTCCTGATCTGGGATGTATTGTTGTTTATGTTCATTGGCCTGGCTTTTTTTAAACTGGGTATTCTGCAGGGTGAAGCAAAAACGAAAGTTTATGCATGGATGACGGTGCTGGGCCTCGGGATTGGCCTTCCCCTGTCATATCTGTTCGTTACCTATAATGTCAATCTCAATTTTAACTGGCTTGAAATTGCCAAAAATAAATCTTTTGAATTTTATGAAATACAAAGGCTGGTTCACTCTTTTGGTATATTCGGTTTGATCATGCTGATGCATAAATCAGGATTGTTTAAATGGATGTTTGCCCTATTAAGACCGGTAGGACAAATGGCTTTCACAAATTATCTTACCCAATCTATCATGTGCGGCATATTTTTCTATGGAATCGGGTTTGGCTATTTCGGCAAACTGGAATATCATCAATTGTTTTATGTGGTTGCAGCAGTATGGACCATTCAAATCATCTGGAGTCATATCTGGTTACGTTATTTCCGTTTTGGCCCGCTGGAGTGGTTATGGAGAAGTTTGACTTATTGGAAAAAGCAACCTTTTATCAGGCAAAAAGGGACTATCGATCCGCCTACTGTACCTTAGCAGATTGAAATTATTTTGAAAACTATTGTTTATTAAAAACTAAAGAATATGAAACGAAACTTATTCTTCAGCACTTTAATGAGCATATGGTTTCTCTTTTTATCCTGCGATAATAATAAAAAGGAAACTA
>CAZOOT010000314.1:0-1755 GCA_964581455.1 uncultured Chitinophaga sp.
TATGAAGAATTTCAAAAGAAATACTAATGAATCAGTTATCATAAAAATCATCAAGGTCTCTTCGTTCTTTTTTGGTAGGTCTGCCGATTTTACTGGGTCGTTTGCCAGTATGGAAACTGGCAGCCTGAAATTGTAAACGTTGAATTTCTTCTTCAGGGGTAATATCAATATAATTTTTCATGGCTTCGGCTGCTGCAACTCTTTTTTGGATCAGCCCGGTTACTTTAATCCGCCATCGCCTTGTTTCAGTTTTTACTTCAAACTCATCACCAATATTTACGTTTCGGGATGCTTTGGCTTGTGAGCCGTCAAATTTTACTTTACCCGAGTCACAGGCAGCGGCAGCTATGGTTCTGGTTTTAAATAAACGAATAGACCATAAATATTTATCAAGACGAAGTTTTTCCTGTCCTTTCGGCAGGCGGGCTTTTACTGTCATTAGTTCAAAAATAAAAAATCCCGATTGAATAACCGGGATTAAGAAATTTGTTAAGCGAAATTTTATTAGGCTTCTGAAAAGTATTTATGAAAATAAGGGATGGTCTCAATTCCCTTATAATAATTAGCTATATTATATTTTTCATTCGGGCTGTGCAAATTGTCATTATCTAAACCAAAACCCATAAAAACAATTTTTACACCCAGTTCTTTTTCAAGAATAGTACAGATTGGAATACTACCTCCGCCTCTTACGGGTATAGGCTCTTTCCCAAAAGTTTCTTTAACTGCTTTCGATGCTGCCTGATAACCTTTACTATCAATCGGTGTTAAATAGGGCTCGCCACCATGATGCAGTTCTGCCGATACTTCTACACTTGCTGGAGCAATGGATTTAAAATACTTTAAAAGTATTGAAGTTATTTTTTCTGATGATTGATTAGGAACTAATCTGGCAGAAATTTTTGCAGATGCTTTGGAGGGTAATACTGTTTTTGCTCCTTCGCCGGTATAACCACCCCAGATGCCATTTACTTCCAACGTTGGCCGGATACCCGTTCGTTCATAGGTAGTAAATCCCTTTTCGCCCCAGAGTTCTTTCACTCCCAATTCATCTTTATATTCTTTTTCATCAAATGGAGATTTGTTCAGTAATATTCTTTCATCTGCACTTGCATCTAATACATCATCATAAAAACCTGGAATGGTTATATGATTATTTTCATCATGACAACTGGCAATCATCTTTGCCAAAATAATAATTGGATTAGCTACTGCCCCTCCATAAGTACCACTGTGTAAATCACGGTTCGGACCGGTAACCTGCACCTGAATATAACTAAGCCCTCTCATACCAATATCTAACGAAGGAGTTTCCATACTTAGTAATGAACTGTCACTAATTAGAATAACATCACATTTTAGCATTTCATTGTTTTCAGCAACAAACTTTCCGAGATTGGGAGAACCAACCTCTTCTTCGCCTTCAATCAGAAATTTTACATTGGTCATCAAGGTGTTCGTTTGCGACATTATTTCCATGGCCTTTATATGCATATAAAATTGGCCCTTATCATCAGCCGAACCTCTTGCAAATACTTTTCCATCTTTGATAACCGGGTCAAAAGGGCCACTGTGCCAGAGTTCTAATGGTTCAGCAGGCTGTACATCATAGTGACCATATACCAAAACGGTAGGTTTTGAAGGATCAATAATCTTTTCGCCATACACAACAGGGTGCCCGGGTGTTGATATTACTTCTGCTGTGGAGCAGCCTGCAGCCAATAAACTTTTCTTTACCGCTTCAGCACATTTGAG
>CAZOOT010000315.1:0-1751 GCA_964581455.1 uncultured Chitinophaga sp.
CTGAAAAATAACTTGCACCTGATTGGTACTGATAAATCCCATTCGTATTTAAAACAAGCGAGTTTGTTATTATTCGTTCAAGATTTCCGTGAACAACATACCTGGGAGCTAAAAAATGATTCTTATCATCAATAAAAGTCTGGCTGGGTTTATTAAAATGAAATGCAGCAACACCCAGGTCAATATTGGTTTTATCAGTTATGAATGAATAGATCAGGCCGGTACTCAAAGAAAAATAAGGTTTCATTCTGGATAAAGCAGCTTCTCCGGTAGGCAGATTTCTGTTAAATCCATTTCCGGTAAATTGTTCTTCAAAATCCAAATTCGAATAATCCAGTCGCTTATGACCATAGATCAAACCAAAGCCTACACCAAGTCTTTGTTCTGGAGTTTGGTCCATTTTTATTTTACTGATATGCCTGATCCTGTATCCGTTCAGTTCATAACCTTCTTTTTTTATCAGCCGGATATTTCCGGTAACATTTAACGAAGCATAATTACTTTTAAAAGCTCCGGCCAATGCCTGGTCATACATGAGCATACCGCCGATTCCTACCCTAGTAATTTCGTCTACATAATTGCCAACATGATCCTGCATTATTTTGTTGTCAAAAGATATGGTTCCGGTTGAAAAAGGATTTGCAGGTCCAATCCATTGATTCCTGTAATTGGATATCATTCTCCATTTTTCATTGATATTTGCGGTCAAAGCCGGGTTAATATTCAGTGGAGAAGAAAAAAATTGTGAAAAACTCGGATCCTGGGCATTCAGTATTCCAGCTATATACAGCGAAATAAGAACGACAATATTTTTTTTCAACTTTTTCATCTTTTTTAAATTTACCTGATTAAAACTGAATTACCGGTTCGTTTAATTGTCAAACCGTCAAAACCGACAGCTTCTGCTGTCCATGTATATACATCTATCACTTGTTTATTTCCTCTGAACATTCCATCCCAGCCAACGCCAATCGCATTTGTTTCAAAAACCAGTTGACCCCATCTGTTGAATATCCTGAAGTATTTCAACTCTTTAATATTAACGGTCAGCGGATACAACCTGTCATTGTGTCCATCGTTATTTGGAGTCCATGCTTTTGGTACAAAAAGATCTGCTTTTGGCAATACAGCTTGAGGTGCACTGATCCTCACTAAAAGCGTATCTACGACCGGGCATCCATTTTCTGTCATGATGTTCACTTTGTATTCAACCTCCCTGTCATAATTGAAAACAGGATTAACAATAGAATTGAAGTTCAATCCTGCTGGTGGTGTCCAATTATATCCTATACCAATATTTCTGGCAGAAAGCTGTAATGGTGTATTCGGCGCAGTAGTTAAAGTTGGATATCTAATACCCTGTATTTTTGGTATAATGTTTACTATTACCTCAACCGGCCCTGTTGAAGTGCAATTATTTACCACATTAGATTTAATATAATAAGTTCCGCTTACCGATACAGCATTTGGATTGGTTAAAGGAATAGTTGCAGCCTGGTCCATCCAGTAAGTAAATGTTAATCCGGGATCACTACCAGCTGTTATTGCCGCTGCAGTAAGATCAACTGTGGCAGGCGCACAAACACTTGGCGGGTTATTGACAACCAGCAGCGGCGATCTGTTCACAGTTAAATTTAATGTGGCAATCGAGTCACAGCCAACTGTATTTACAAAACTTACATTATAGGATCCTGCAGATGTATAATTATTGCCATTCCAGCTATACGGCAAATCATTAGAACAAATTGTTG
>CAZOOT010000316.1:0-1750 GCA_964581455.1 uncultured Chitinophaga sp.
TGCAAGCCGCCTGAAAACTATTTTTGGCAGTTTGTTGATCTTAGAATACACTAAGTTTATCGCAAAGGAAGCAAAGATGTTTCTTCAACAGAATTCTTGTAGTTTATTTTTAAAATTACTTTTGTTCCTGCTGCATTTCCATTATCGTCCAGCACATCTTCGGTGTTATAAAAACTACGAATGGATTTTTCATTGTTGAATAAAGCCAGTCTTTCTGTTGTGATCTTTAATCCAAATGATTTTTGTTTGGCTCCATACCGGCTTTTTAATTCTTCAGCTTTTTCTCTGCCAATGCCATTGTCTGCTATGATACATTGCAATTCGTCGTTTTGTATGCTCATCATTATATCCAGTTTCCCATGTCCATCTTTGTGCATCAGGCCATGCCAGATGGCGTTTTCACAAAATGGTTGCAGCAGCATGGGTGGAATATAAATCGTTTCCGGCTCGATTGTATTTTCATAAATAATATTATAGCTGAAGTTTTCACTGAACCGAAGCCGTTCCATATCCAGGTAAAGACGAAGCATTTCCACTTCATCGCTCAGGGGGATCAGAGAAAGTTGTGAATTGGTAAGCACCTGCCTGATCAATCTAGAAAATCTTGTCAGGTAATCTGATGCCGCATCCGTATCATTTTTTAAAATAAATTTATTGATAGAACTGAGGCAATTGAAGATGAAGTGAGGATTCATTTGAGCTCTCAGTGCTTGCATTTCTAATTCCGTTGCCCGTTGCTGGAGTTCGGCCTGTTTTTTCTCACTTTCCAATTTTTCATTCTTTCTTTTACCGGCGAGGAACCGGAAAATGAAAATTCCCAGTACAAGAAATAAAATCAAACCGGCGATCAGAAATTTTTTGAGGGATGCTTCCTGTTTAAGTTGTTGTTCTTTTATTTTATTGTCACGGTCCAGAAAACCAATTCTTGCTTCTTTCTTTGCTTCTTCTGTTTCATTCTTATAATTTTTTAGCCTGAATAAGAACTGTCTGGTCAGTATGGAGTCCTTCAAAGAGGTATATTTTCTCAAATAAGTATATGCGCTGTCGTTTTTGCCAAGTTGGTTGAATAGCTCAGCTTGTAAATCATAAGTCTCCATTAAAGTCATTTTATCACTTTTGGACAATGCTAAGGATGCACTTTCTTTCACCAGTTTAAGTGCCGCTTTGGAATCTTTTCTTTCAGAAAGAATTTTTGCCTTTCCAAAAGTGTTTTTCATCAATGCAGTCTGTACAACCGGCCAGAATTGTCCATCTTTCCGTAAGCTATCAATCGCCTTACTATAATAGTGCAGTGCACTATCTTTATTACCTGATAATAAGAATGCATCACCAAACTTTCCCCATATAAAGACTGCTCTGGGCCAGCTAAGTGAATGTAGATAATAAAAAGCAGAATCATATTGTCCTAGTGCTATATATGCATCTATTAATTGAAGTGTCACATCTCCCCTTTTTTTGGGGTACAGGTGCCTGTATTCATTTAGGTAATTTAATGTCGATTCATAATCACCCGCAGCGCTATACATTTCAGCTACATTGAGCGTATTTATCTGCATTAATTCATGGCTGTAATTATCCGGGTTATCACTTTGATTTATCTTTTTTGCAATTTGTAATGCACGGATAAAATAACTAAAAGCAACTTCAAAGTTTCCAACCTTCTTATGACTATAGCCGATCAGGGTAGCGATTTCAGCTTCACCCTTCTCTTTTCCGGCTCGCTTGAACCATTTCAATGCATTTTCAAGTG
>CAZOOT010000317.1:0-1745 GCA_964581455.1 uncultured Chitinophaga sp.
AAGCCAAACTGCCGGTCGAGATCTCTCATTTTAAATTAAGCGGGCAGCATAACTGGGGAAGAAGTAAAGAAACTATTCCAATGATTGAAGCAGCCAGAAGAGAAGGAATTGATGTAACGATAGATCAATATCCCTACACCGCCAGCAGCACTTCCATCAGCACATTAATTCCAGATGATATTTTAGCAGACGGTCAGGATTCAATTAAAGCAAGATTGCAACGACCTGATGTCAGAAAATATGTAATCAATTCTCTGCTGGCAAGACTAAAGAAAAGGAAACTTAAACATTTTAGTTATGCAGTGGTAGCCAACTTTTCTCCAGACACTTCTTACAATGGCAAAAGTATTGAACAGATCAACCTGATGAAAGGAAGAAAACACAAAGCAAAAGAAGAGGCACTGACGGTAATTGATATTATGATGCAAGGTGGTGCCAGTGCTATTTTTCATGGCATGGGAGAGGAAGATGTAAAACGCATCATGCAATATCCATTTAACATGTTTGCCAGCGATGCAAGTATTCGGGTGATGAATGCCGGTATGCCGCACCCTAGAGGATATGGAACTAATGCCAGAGTATTGGGAAAATATGTACGGGAAGAAAAAGTAATTTCATTAGAAGAAGCAATCCGCCGTATGACCTCGCTTCCGGCTCAAAAGTTTCAATTAACAGACCGTGGACTTTTAAAAGAAGGAATGGCCGCCGACATCGTCATCTTTGATGAAAAAGAAGTGAAGGATATGGCGACATTCGAAAAGCCACATGCTTATTCAAAAGGATTTTATTTTGTAATCGTTAATGGTATACTGACGGTTGAAAATGAAAAGCATCTGGGTGTAAGAGCCGGTAAAGCTTTGTATGGCCCGGGTCATTAAAATTGTTTAATAAGAATTTATGAATAAATATTTTTTATCCCTTTTAGTTGTTTTATTACAAATCTCTTTTCTATCTGCACAAAAAATTGCATCGGTTTCCACACCGGAAGCAGCCGGTTTTTCTTCCGAACGACTAAAAAGGCTTGACCGGGAAATGAATGAATGGACACAAAAAGAATGGATGAATGGCGGAGTTGCCATCATCATCCGCAATGGAAAAATTGCCTATTACAAAACCGTCGGGTATAATGACCTCAATGCAAAAACTCCCTTACAAAAAGATGGCATCTTCAGAATCGCTTCTCAAACAAAGGCAATTACCAGTGTGGCGATGATGGTCCTGTTTGAAGAGGGGAAATTTTTATTGGACGATCCGGTATCAAAATATATCCCTGCTTTTAAAAAACAACAAGTGCTGGATAAATTCAATCCCGCTGATACCACTTATACTACCGTATCTGCTAAAAGCGAAATCACTATCCGTCAGTTATTTACTCATACTTCCGGTTTGGGTTATGCGCAGATCGGGAGTAAGGAAGCCAATGCCATTTATGCCAAAAGTAACTTGACGGCAGGCATTGGTGTGCAAGATGACAACTTACTGGCTGCCATGAACCGTCTTGGCAAACTACCATTAATGCACCAGCCGGGAGAAAAATGGACTTACGGATTAAACAGTGATTTACTAGGTTGTTTAGTGGAAGTAATTTCAGGAATGACATTGAATGATTTTTTCCGCACCCGGATCTTTGAACCATTGGGGATGAAGGACACTTATTTTTATGTGCCACCGGCAAAAGTATCTCGCCTGGTAAATTTATACAAAGAAGATTCTTTAGGTCATTTGATAAAAGCCGAAGGCAATAT
>CAZOOT010000318.1:0-1729 GCA_964581455.1 uncultured Chitinophaga sp.
ACCATGAATTGGGCGCAGTTTGAATTGCACCAAAGAGCATAATAAAGCCATAGCCAATTAAAAACACAGTGAGCCAACTGATGAAACGGACACCTCTCCGGCCAAAATATTCATTGATCACATCTGTCATCACAAACACAAAGGGCCAAAGTAAAACACCACAGGTTAGATTAAATGAGTATTTTTCTCCAAACAGGGAAATATTAACCGGATCCCATCCAAATGTTTCTTCTACAGAAAATATTTTCACTCCCATAAATTCTGCCACCATTGCATTGGCAATGAAAAAACCACCCATTATCAGGAACAAACGGGTGGGTTTATGCTTGAGGATATTTAAAATCATTTTTAATAATTTTTAATGTTCAACAATAGCAGGTATACCAGTTGCAATACTAAAAAAAATATATTCATAGCCATAAGCCATGCAGGGATGATCGCCAGGCTTTTTCTTTTTATCCAAAACAAAAACAAGTAAATTAAATTCACAATCGGGTTAAAAATTATTGAAAATACATATCCAACTATAATGATCGTTGAAGAAATTTCTTCACTCTTTACCCATTTAGTGATCAGCAACGAAAAAGAAACAAGAAAAAGAAGATTACAGATGAATGCCACCCTTGATAAAAATAATAGCCAACGCATCAGCTTTTTTCGTGTAAAATAGCATTATTTTGTCAGCTTATTAACCCGGAAAAGAATGAAAAGTTCAATGCTTAAAAAATTACTCCCCCATTTAATTGTTGTTGCTGTTTTGCTGATTGTAGCTGTACTATATAACAAACCGGTACTTGAAGGGAATGTGTTGAATCAGCATGATATTATCGGCTGGAAAGGCATGGCTCAAAATGCATTTGAATACAAAGAAAAGCATGGACAATTTCCGCTCTGGAACCCAAATCTTTTTAGCGGGATGCCCAATTACCAGGTAGCAATGGATGGCAAAAGCATTCTTTCCCCTTTGACAAATGTTATATTATTCACATTGCCTAAACCTATCAACTTTCTATTCCTTGCTTGCTTTTGTTTTTATATACTATGTATTGTTCTGAGAACCCGCCCGCTGATTGCACTCTTTGGTGCTTTGGCATTTGGTTTTGCTACATATAACCCTGTTATTATTGGTGCTGGCCATGAATCAAAAATGTGGGCAATCGCCTTTATGCCATTGCTCATGGCAGGGCTCATATCTGTTTTTGAAAAAAAATACTGGCTGGGTTTAGCACTCGTTTCAATTGGCACTTATTTGCAAATTGGCGTTAACCATCCCCAGATCAGTTTTTATTTTTTCCTGATAGCAATAGCCGTTACCATTAGTTATTTAGTTGGCTGGATAAAACAAAAAGACTGGAAACATATTGCTATAGCCGGTAGCATTACTGCAATAGCTGCTATTGCCGGCATAGCAGGAAATGCATTGACACTGTTAACTACAAATGAATATACAAAATTCACAATGCGGGGAGGAAAGGATGTATCGATAGAAGGTGACAGTGTGAAAGCTGAAAAAACAAAAGGATTGGATACAAGTTATGCCTTTCAATACAGTTTGGGAAAAGCAGAAGCCACAGTAATACTTATGCCAGATGCATTTGGCGGAAGTTCAACAAAATCTTTTGATGAAAATTCAAATGTGGTGAACAAACTGGTAACACGTGGAGCTCCTCAGAATAACGCTATACAAATTGCTTCAAGTATTCCAAAATATTGGGGTGGCATTGATGGT
>CAZOOT010000319.1:0-1700 GCA_964581455.1 uncultured Chitinophaga sp.
CGACGCCTCCACCACTCCCCCCGTCCTCAACGTCAACGACTTCATCTGCTTCCTATGTATTACTCATCTTCACAAATAGAATTGGTTTTTTCTTTAACGGCTCCAATTGTTCATTGTATTCTTTCCAGCGTTCAACTCCGGCAGTTAAAAACCCTTTATAACGAACACTGGCAATATTGGATTTTGCTTCATCAATTTTGGAGATCCCTTTGATAGGACGTTTTACAATTCTGTCGAGTATAGCTTGCTTCAATGGATAATCAAATACTGTCCATGCAAACAATGAGCCTTTGCTATATCGGGGAGTTGCAGAAAAATCCAATTGGGTGGCAAGCGGCCTGTCAGTATGTAATCTCCTGATAAATTGATGTGCCTCATCATTGAGCACCATCAGTAAGCCTTCACGTTTTGCAATACGTTCATCAAAATCAGAGATTTCTGTTTTGGTTGCCGGCGGTTGTGAGCCAAGCATAGCGGTCATTACATCAGTTTCTTTATTGGCTGACCTTGTTCCCCTTTCATAAAACTGCTGAATATTGGAGAGATATAATGCACCCTGGCTGTTGGTTCTTTCCGTATCGCCACGCATATAGTATTCCATTTCCCACCACCATTGATAATGCTTTGGTATCAACGGGTCAGTTCGGAAAATTTTTCCGCTTTCAAAATCGCTTCGCAAACGGTCAAACACAATCACGTTTGGAGCAAGCACTAAAAAGTTTTTAGCAAACTGAGTTTCGTCTTCACGAACTGCATTGGCAAATTGCCATACAATTGCCATTGCCATTACTTTTGTTTTGCCGCTGCCGGTTGCCATTTTTATGCAGTAACGGGCAAAATCATCATAGGGCGGCAACCTCAAATCTTTTGTAGTAAAGGCATAGGCTTCTAATAAATTTTTTCTGTTTCTTACCTTTTTTACTTCGTAGATATAAATCAATGTTTCGATGGCTTCCCGCTGTGCCAGGTGATAACGAAAAATTTGCCCGTTGTGTAAAACATGATCTGTATTGAACCAGAAGTTCAGCAATTCTTTGGTGGTATCAGTAATGCCTTTGTATTTATTTGCCCGCCATGCTTTCACGGCTTCACGGATAGCAGGCACACAGGCAGCAGTGCTTAACTGCTCCTGAATATTAAACAGGTCTTTCTGCTTTATGTCCATTTTCTTTTTAGCCATACTTTATACAGTAATTTGAATGGCTTTTGTAGTATCGTTTCCTAAAATATCAATCACTTTTACCAATACAGTGTATTTACCTGCCTTTTCATACAGGTGTACCGCACTTAATTCAATCTTGGGGGTTTGTTTGGTGCGGTAACTCTGCCATTCATTATGAAAAGTATCTTCTTTATAATTCCAGTCCACTGCCCAGTAATCAATCCACTGGCTCCAATGTGTTATCTTGCCCTGCACTTCTTCCGGAACCTCGTCAGGAGGGATAATAAAATTATCAAGTGTAATAATTGTTTTCTTTTTATCTGCTTTAGTTTTCACTTTTAATGATGCCAGTTCGTAAAACTTGATGTCCCCTTGTTCAACTGCTTTTTTCTCGAGCACTTCACGGGGGATTTTTTTAAACGAAACATTCACTTTGTTTTCAGCAGCAAATTGTTTTGCAGTTTCGTTTACATCAAAGGCAAAATCCCAGCCCAAAAAATCAATACCATTTACCTGTGCTGATTTTTCTTTGCCCACT
>CAZOOT010000320.1:0-1696 GCA_964581455.1 uncultured Chitinophaga sp.
TCCTGGGACTGGGGTTTCGGCGATGCTGAGACTGCATTAGGTGCTGCTTCTCATGTAGGCCGGAGAGATATTGCAGAATTATTAATGAGCTATGGAGCAAGACCAGATATATTTACATTTACCATGATGGGAATGCTAAAGAGTGTGCAGGAAATAATAGAAACCATTCCGGGTATTCAAAGCCATACAGGACCACATGGAATCACCCTTATGCAACATGCAAAGAACAGGTTAGGTGATAAAAGTATTTCTGAATGGGACAAGGCCAATGTAAATAAAGTAATAAGCTACTTGGTTAATCTGGGAAATGCAGATATGAAACCCAAAAACCTCGATCTTACAGAAGACGAAAAGAAAAAATATGTTGGTGATTACCGTTTTGGAGATGGTGAAACTGATATTTTCGTTATTGATCTCCATAGGCTGGGATTCATACAGTTGGCCCGAAAGGGGTCGTCTGCAAGAAAATTGAATAGGGTGGATAACAATACCTTTTCTCCTGCAGGTGCGGCATCAGTTAAGATCATTTTTAAACTTCAGGACAATAAAGCGGTTTCATTGAGTGTGCATGAACCCGAACCTCAGGTTACTGCAATAAGATTATAAAATTCTGTACTTTCAAATAACAATGTAACATCCATGGGCAAATTTCATGACTTAATTAAACCAGCACATAAAGAATTCATAGAACAGCAACATATATTTTTTGTAAGTACTGCACCATTGAGTGGAGATGGCAGAGTCAACCTATCGCCAAAAGGATTGGATTGCTTCCGGGTTTTAGCTGATAACAAAGTTGGTTATATGGACCTTATCAGCAGTGGCAATGAAACCTCTGCTCACACATTGGAAAATGGTCGTATTACAATTATGTTCACTTCTTTTGAAGGTGCTCCAAATATTTTACGGCTTTATGGAAAAGGATTTGCGGTGTTACCAAATAGTGTTTCATGGAAAAAATATGCACCGCATTTTACCATTTATCCTAGTACAAGGCAATTAATAATTGCAGAAATTGACCTTGTACAAACTTCCTGTGGATTTGGTGTGCCGCTATATAATTATGTTGGTGAAAGAGATATTCATTTTGAATGGGCGGAGAAAAAAGGGAAAGACGGATTATACGACTATGTGCAACAGAATAATTTAAAAAGTCTTGATGGCCTTGCCACCGATTTAGGATTACAACAAAATGCTGAGTAACGATATATAGCTGAAGAGTGTGACACAAGGGACGATGCTCAAGGAACAAAAGCTGGCGAACAAATAAAACTTCATTTCTCTCCCACTATCCGGTAAATTTGCAATGTGATTCGCCGTTCCATAGAAATAATTACCAGTAGTTTTAAAATGGCTTTGCAAGAGCTGTTGAAAAACAAACTCCGCACATTTCTTTCCCTCTTTGGAATTACAATTGGCATATTCTGTATCATTAGTGTACTGGCTACGGTTGGCAGTCTGGAAAGAAATATTCAGAACGAAATAAAATCGCTGGGAAACAATACACTTTATCTTGACAAATGGGATTACTCTGCCGGTGGCGGCCCCGATTTTCCCTGGTGGCGGTATGTAAACAGGCCTGTTCCCAAATACAATGAAATAAAATTTATAAAAGAACGAACTGCAGGTGCAAAATATATTGCATTCCGCATAAAAGTTACCGATGATGTTGGCTATGCCAATAGCCTGCTTTCGA
>CAZOOT010000321.1:0-1686 GCA_964581455.1 uncultured Chitinophaga sp.
AAAAGAGATAAGAAAATTTAACAGAGAAAAAAAAGAATCTAAAAAATCAAAAGTAGACGAGGTTATTTTGATTTTACTAGCCATACTTCTACCACCACTGGCTGTTTACCTGCACCAGGGTGAAGTAAACGGAAAATTCTGGATCAGTTTGTTACTTTGGTTTATTTTCATAATTCCCGGTATTATATACGCATTGCTTGTGGTTACCGATAATGCCTGATAAAACATATCTATAAAGTAAAAGTCCTCTGGTCGGAGGACTTTTACTTTTCAGGAATTCTTGCTTACCGTCCAATATTATAATTTGATTACTTTACTGTCGTTTCCATTATTCCAGGTCAGTAAAGCTTTATTATCACAATCTCCATTATTCGGGTACCCATAATCCAGGAACAGAACTCTGTCGTTGATTTTTATTTTCAACACACCATTACTGATCCAGGGGCATGCCACTTTTTTAGTTAATGCTGTTTCAGTGTTCAGGTTAATGGTTGTTCCGTTGTTAAATACGATTTTTGCTCGGCCCTCTATTTCATAAACATCATCTCTTACTTGTCTTGTATCCATTCCGGCTACCTGCTTTTTGTATTTTACACTTTCAAAGCTATATCCCCTGCCGCCCCGGAATGTCACTTTACCACCTACTACCTGAATACTCCATTTGTGCTGCGGAGGATTACTAAGGTTACTGATAATCTTTGTTCCTTCCAATTTAACATGATTAACAGAAAAATCACGGAAGGTAACAGTTGCTACAGAGCCCGGCCTGCGGATTGGTGCCGTCAAATGTATAATGATGGCGCCGGAACGAACCTTCCCGTCACGTCCTTTACAGCTATCTCCAAAATCAATAGTAATGGTTTTGGGATATGTACTGTCATTGGGCGAAACAGTTACTGTAGCACAATCACCGATTGATACCCTTAACTCAGTGAATAAAGGGAAAAAAGAGCGGCCGTTAAGACCTAATTCGCTTGCATTACCTTCTTCTTCGGCGGCTGTCTGTACAACATCAGTTACATCTTCAAAACTTGCTTCTGCTATTGTACTTTCTTCAGAAAAAGAGGTTGCTTGTTCTTCTGTAAGCGGATCGGGATTTGGAGAACTAAATTCCTTCTGGCAGGAAAAAAGCAGTGTTGAGAACATGATCATCAATGTGGCAATACTGCTCTTGTTAATTGAAAATAATTTCATGGCTATAGTTTTTATTGGGTTAGGGAAAAAATTTGGTTATGTAATTCAGAATGGAGTTGATCTGAAAAGTTTAATAAGTACTTAAAAAAAATATCTATTTTCCATTTTCATGAAAGAAATAATCGGGTTTATACGAACCTTTTACAAGAATTTGCAAAAACCAGTATTGGTTTCCTGCACATGCTTTACAGCTATCCTGATCTATCTGAACTTTCATTTTAACCATGATCAATATATTAATGATAAGGATTCAGTCTTTGCATCCTATTATTACAGGTATTTTTTATTCCTCATTGCATTTGCATTCCCCTATTTTTTTTATCTCCTGTTAGAAAAGAAAAATTATTTTAAAAATCCTCTTTTTAGTTTTCTGGTAATCATTGCACCTGCAATTTTTTCCTGGAAAATGGCAATGGATACCAATATCCCGATATCCGGTCAGCCCGATTGGAATTTTTACTGTAACCAGATCCTTTATTGGCCCCTGAGACT
>CAZOOT010000322.1:0-1684 GCA_964581455.1 uncultured Chitinophaga sp.
TGTAAAGGAAATCCGGGGTTTGAAGTTTTACAAAGTTGAATTACCTCCTGGAGATCATCAATTTTTTTCCCCTGCACCCTCACCAAATCGTCATTAATTGATGCCTGCACCTTCAGGCCAGCATCTTTTATGAGCTTCACCAGTTTTTTTGCATCTTCCTGCGGCAGCCCGTTTCTTACTGTCACTTCTTTTTTCCAAACCTTACCGCTTTGAAAACCTTCCTTACTGAAATCAAAAGCCATTGGATCTATTCCCTGCTTATGAGCACGGCTCATTAATACATCGCAGAGCTGCCGCATCTTCATATCATCTTCCGTTTCTATATTGATTTTAAAATCTTTTTTGTTCAGATCAATGACTACATGGCTTCCTTTAAAGTCAAACCGGTTGGTTATTTCCTTAGTAGTTACATTGACTGCGTTATCCAATGCCTGGGCATCTACTTTGGATACAATATCAAATGATGGCATAAAACAATTTTAGATTGCAGATTTAAGATTTACTTCTCAAATGTATGATTGTTTAAATGAAAAAAACCTTTCTGCTTATGAAAGGTTTTTAATAAAATTAAAATAAATTTTGCCAATTAATTTTCCCCGATTTTAATCCGGCTTTGTTCATCGCTTGCACCACCTGTCTTTCTTTTCTGTCCATTTACTTTTCCTTTGCTAAACCGGTAAGAAAATCCGACTGTAACCACTCTGGAATCTCTAACCTGCTGAAAAGTTGCATCGATATTGCTGTATTTGATTTCGCCTTTTATTTTCTGTGAATAAAGTATATCCCGGATATTCAGCCTTACAGAACCTTTCCCTTTTAAAACCTGTTTATTCAACCCGGCATTTATCATTCCAAATCCGTTTATTTTGAAAACGCCATCCACTCCCGCTGTTCTGTAAAAACCACTGAGTTCTGCACCCCATGTTTTGCCAAACTTAAATTGATTAGATGCATTGAACTGGCCCGTTGTTGCACTTATTTTCACATCATCCCCGTTTATAAATCCTTCAAATAAATTATTAAATGCATTTGCATACAGATTGGCGGACCACCATTTCAAAATTTGCCCTCCTGCGTTTACTGAAATTCCATACTGGCGTTGTTTGGCAATATTTGATTTTTTTACAAATGTTTCGTTTTTATCTGTATTCTGTTCAAGCACTTCATTGATAATATCTGTCGTTCTTGTATAGTTTAAAGTAGTAGTTAAAAATCCTTTGTAAGTGTGGCTCAGTTCCACATTATGTGCAAACTGAGGTCTCAGGTTAGGATGTCCCTGTTCAAAAGTATACCGGTCAAGAAACATGATAAATGGATTCAGATCTGCATAATTGGGACGTTGAATACGTTTGCCATAGTTCAGGCCAAAACTGTTTTTCTCACTGGCTTTATATTGCAAAAAAGCGGTAGGGAAAATTTGTGTATAGTGACGTTCAAACTTTACCTGTGTAATAACCTGGTTACCTTTTGCATTTGTATTTTCTATCCGTACACCAAACTGTCCGAATAATTTTTTTGTAAGCGGTTTACTGAAATTGGCATATACAGCATTTACATTTTCTTCATATATAAAATGATTGCTGCGGCCGATATCACGAACTCTATTCCCGTAATTAATACTATCATAGACGGCATTATTATCTGTCTTTACAAAGCTTGTTTTAATTCCTGCTTCAAATTTTGC
>CAZOOT010000323.1:0-1680 GCA_964581455.1 uncultured Chitinophaga sp.
CCAAAACAAAAGTCGGCACCTCTATGATATTGATGGATGTGGGTGCTGAATACCATGGCTATACCGCTGATGTAACAAGAACGGTACCGGTGGATGGAAAATTCTCAACAGAAGAAAGAGCTATTTATCAATTGGTATATGATGCACAGGAAGCCGCTTTTAAAACGTTGAAAGATGGTTCTAAATGGAGTGATGCCAGTAAAGCAGCCATGGATGTAATAGCAGAAGGATTAGTAAAATTGGGTATCATTAAAAATAAAAATGAAGCAGGTAGATATTATCCGCATGGATTAGGCCATCATATCGGGTTGGATGTACATGACCGTGGCTCTATGAGTACGATGAAAAAAGATATGGTAATAACTGTTGAACCCGGCATCTACATTCCTGAAGGAAGTAACTGCGATAAAAAATGGTGGAGTATTGCCGTCCGTATTGAAGATGATTTACTGATAACTGAAGATGGTTATGAACTCCTCTCCCATTTTGCTCCACGAAAAATAGAAGATATTGAGAAAATGATAAGTCAGAAATCGGTCTTGGATAATTATAAATTACCGCCTTTGGAATCGGGAAAAAAGAAAGGGTTTTAAATAAGATTCTTATGAAAAAAGCTGAGAAAAATCTCAGCTTTTATATTTACTTTAATTAATTTGAAAACGCCTTAATTCCATTTTGAATGTAACATTATTTGCTGCATTGAGTGCTTCAAACTTTATTAATCCTATACCTCTAGCATAATAACTTTTTCCATAATAATCAATCGTACTTGTAACATCCTGCCACATGCCAGGAGTAACTTCTACTTCTAATTTTTCTTCGACAACAATTACGTTTTGGTAGTTATAAGTACCTGTTGATGTTACAATTGAAGTTGCAATATCTTTACTAATAACTCTATAACTGAAACGTACGTTTATTGGTGTTCCACCGTTAACAGTTCCTGAAAACCCGTTTACAGGTGTTTTCCAGGCTGCGCTGCCGGCTGCTACATTATCTTTTAATAAAATATATTCTGTCCAGGAAGGGTTATCATAGCCAACAAAAGTGCCTGCGTCAAACCATTCGAAATAATCACCTCCACTTTTTCTATAATATCCGGAAGAATCTAATGCAGGAAGCGGAGGTACACCATCATTTGACATAAAAATATTAAATGTGCCTGCGGGAACAACTTTTGTTGGAGCAATGACAACTCTGTATAAACTATCTGTCGCATCATCATCATATTCATAACTCCAGTTAGTTCCAGTAGTCCTTGGTAAATAATCCGAAGGGATTACATTTACTGTAAACGTACAAGAGCTAGCGCCAAATGTAACTGTAAATACCTGTGGGCCTGAAGCTGTTGGAGTTCCTGTTCCGGCTAAATCAATCGTTTGGTTATTACCTACGCCTATTGTACCCGTTCCTGAAAAGCTAAAACCGGCAACTGTATTGGTAGTAATGTTATAAGGGCCGGCTGCAGTAATATCAACGGTTACCTGCACTTTATTATCTGTAGTTAAAGCATTCCCGATTATATAGATTCCGCTTACTGTCGCAGGAGTACATGTAGCAGGAGCACCTTTTAGCGTACCGGTTGCAGCGCCTGAAGGATTTGTTACATTAACAGTAAAACTACATGAAGCAAAGGGTGCCCCGAATGTTATTGTATTAGCACCTGCAATAGTTGGCGTT
>CAZOOT010000324.1:0-1678 GCA_964581455.1 uncultured Chitinophaga sp.
TGTGTTGCCAACGATCTTTCCTGCAGGGATCTTCAGTTTAGAACTTCACAGTGGTTATTAGGTAAAAGTCTTGATTATTTTTTGCCATTGGGGAAATATATAGTTACCGCTGATGAAGTGGGTGATCCGCAATCGTTGCAACTGACCTGTACATTGAATAATGAGTTAAAACAAAATTCCAATACGGCAGATATGATTTTTTCTGTAGCAGAAATTATTGAATTTCTTTCCCGCCATATGACCCTGGTACCCGGCGACCTGATCCTTACCGGCACACCGCAAGGTGTTATTATGGGACAGCCTGTAAAAGACTGGTTAAAACCCGGAGATATTGTAAAAGCAGAGATAGAAAAATTAGGCGCTACTACCAACAAGATGGTCTGATATTAAAAAGTTTTATTTCCTGAATATAAATCAGGAAGTGTATTTATGAAAAGCCCGCATTTGTAACGGACTATAAAATTGAGGCTCATCCACTAAACTTTTGGATGATAACCTGGTTCATATTTTACAAACCACGATATCCATATACTTCTCGAAAGCCGCATCAGCCAGGGTTGAAGCAGGATCAGTAAAAATGCATTAATACCCAGCCAGAAAAAAAAGCGATTATCTTTTACAGACATCCCGATTAAAATATACCAGGAAAAAAAACTAATAGCGCTGATAGCCACTGTTAATATATAACTCACATAGCCTGTGCCATAATAAAATCCAGGTTCTATTTCCGATGGCTGACCACAAACCAGGCAGTATTTGTTCATCTCCATATTTCTCTTCAACCGGATACTTAATGGGTATTGAAATAATTTTCCCTTCCGGCAGCGGGGACAAAGACAGGAAAGTGTAGAAGACAAATAACTTTTCCCCGTTTTCGGTTCACTCATTATCGTCTCTTTTTTTTTCTCCACCTGGTACTGAGGATTTTTTAAAAATGCTGAACAAAAGGCCGCCCATCAGCCCACCATAAGCAGAACTGTTGTGCCAAGTAGAAGTAATTAAGCAAGTGCCACTTTTACAGCCTACCAGTTTCCAGTATACAAATCCGGCAATAGTACCCAGTACAATACCGGTAAGTAAAAGTTTGTTGTTGTTTATCCAGTGCATCATAATTGAGATCAAAGGTCTTGATTTTTTAGTAAAGAGAAGGTTATAAATAATCCATGCAGTCAGGCTTTCCCTTTCAAAATTTTATTCCAGTATAACCATGGCAGAATATATTTTTTCAGGATCCACATCGTCCACCTGGGTTTGGCCTGGTTAAATGGAAAAGTCTCCATTACTTTATTATCATACCCGAATTCTGCCAGTATTAATTTGCCATAACCCACTGTCAAAGGGCAACTGCCATAACCATTGTAAGAAGCCGGCAACGGTTTATTATTCATTAATGCCAGCATATTCTGAACCACTACCGGAGCCTGCTTGCGTACGGCGGCGCCGGTTTTTGCGTTGGGTGTATTGGTCACATCGCCGAGGCCAAAAATATTTTTGAATTTATTGTGCTGCAAAGTGAATTTGTCAACATCCAACCAACCTTTTGTGTCTGCCAAAATACTTTGGCGGATAAAGTCCGGTGCACTTTGCGGAGGAGTAACATGGATCATATCAAATTTCTTTACGACGGTTACACCACCCAAACCATCAAGTAATCTGAAAGTTGCCAGTTTTTTTTCAC
>CAZOOT010000325.1:0-1675 GCA_964581455.1 uncultured Chitinophaga sp.
AATGAAATAGTATCTGTATTGCAAACCCGGTGCACCAAGCTATCCGGCGAAAAAGGATTGTACCAGGTAAACCCGGTTACCGATTGATCATTTACCCAACCCTGTCCTTTTATTTGTGAACTGATGGTTGCTTTGTTTAAATAAATAAAAAGGGAAGGAGTGGAGTGGATATGGAAAAAAGTGGTATCTCCCGGCGGCAGCCATACATCCAGCAATCGTAAATAGTTATTTTCTAAAACCGGTTTATGCCGTGGTTCTGCTCTTACGGGTACCTGGGCAGACAAAGCTGATGAAATAAAAAAAAGGATAAATAGGTTCAGGTAATAGCGGGTCCCTGCCTGTCCGGCAGGCAGGCATTTTTTTTTTCGACTTGTCGGCATATTTGAATGCAGATGAACTTTCATATTTATTTTATTTAGAATTAAGCGTTATGAGATATGAATGGGAGTAGGAAATGAAGTAAAGTCATTCATCATTCTAAATTCATAACTCATAATTTACTTTAGTTTATATTCTTTTTTCAATGCTTGCAAAAAATTTTCTGCCTGTTTTAATAACCGCTGAGCATCTCTCTTGCTTCCCCGGTTGTTGAATTTCATCCTGTGTATTTTAAAATTTATTTCATTCAGATCGTTGCTGGTATAGGCCAGCAATTCCGGATTATTCGTTGGCCGGCTTACTTTGTTATTTTCATCCAGCATTTTTTCAAATACCAGTGCATTAAAGATCCTGGCGGCAGTAATCCGGTAATCTTCAAAAGCCGTACTTTCTATTTCGTCAAATTTTTCCATATTGCGGCTGCTGACATCATATTTCGCAATGCTGTCTGCAATGGCTCTTTTACGGATTAACCGCAAGCCGCCGGAATTTTTTAATTGTTGCATGGTTCCGTTATTGGTTGTAAACAATGTAGGATTTCTGCGGCTGACCTGGACAGCCAGGTAATAAATACTATTTCGCATCTCCTTGTTCTCTTTTGTATTCAGCAATAACATAAGGGAGTCCAGTTGTTCTTGTCTTTTTGTCCTGTTATCAACTATGCTGTTGAGGTGATGAATATCTGCATTCAGGTCATTGGCCAATGACCCGGCATACTGCTCTTCGCGGTGATGTTCGATTATTTGCTCCAGTTGATACTCCGCCATGAACCCACAGAACACAGCAAGGAATAACATTGTAAATTCCCAGAAATAGTGGGTCCATTTTTTTCTAGCGGTGTGGGCATGGTGGTGTACTTCCATAATTATTTAATCATTTTCATTTCAGGCGATATTCTTTTTGTAAAAAGGCAATGCTGTTTTTTGCTTTTTCATTCAATAATTTCAGCCGCACTTCAATCATGAAATTGGTGCCTTTAAGCTGGTGAACATAATAAGCAAGGTCGAAGTGAAGGTTTTTGTCGTATGACCTTAAAGGAGGGTTATCAAGTGGTCTGTTTATGCCTTCAATGGTCACCATCTTCTCAAAAACAAACGGATTAAATATATGAGATAATAAGGGGTCTGCCTCTCTTCTTTCAATCCGGTCATCTTCCTGGCTATAATAGATATACTCCACCATCTTTTGGTAAGATATCATACTGTCAGCGGCCTGTTCATTTCGTATTAACCTTAATGAACCTGAGTTTTTTAATTGTGTAATAGTTCTGTCATTACTTTGAAACCTTAAACCTCTT
>CAZOOT010000326.1:0-1671 GCA_964581455.1 uncultured Chitinophaga sp.
CAGAGAAGCAAATAATCCTTCCAGCGAAGTTGCAGTACTTAACGAGTTGTGTGGCGCCTATTGGAATATGGGCGATTTCGAAAATGGCTTGAGTGTCACCCGAAAAAGTTTGTCATTGGCAGAAAAAGTAATTAAAGGCAATAATCCCGATTCCGGGGATAGTTCACGACTGGGCCAGTCCTATTTTTGGTTAGGCAGATTTTATGAAATAGCCGGGGATTATCCAAGTGCTTTTGCTTTTTTCAATAAAGCCAAAACCTACAGACCTGCAAATACAGAATTACCAAATCAATTTATTGTTGCCATGGGTGAATTAAACAGAAAGGCAGGGAATTATGATTCGGCGAAAGTTTATTTAATGCAATTTGAAAACAAAGATGGAGGTAAACCTATGCTAGCCAACTTATATGTTTCATTAAAACAATATGATGATGCACTTCGGATACTTACCCGTTCACAGGTAGTTCAACTTGGCGAAAATGGTGGACTTGCTGTGGGAAGAAATTACATCATAATAGCAAGTGCTTATTTAGGTAAAAATAATCTAGACCAGGCTCTTCTAAATGCA
This sequence comes from uncultured Chitinophaga sp., assembly GCA_964581455.1. Lineage (GTDB taxonomy): Bacteria > Bacteroidota > Bacteroidia > Chitinophagales > Chitinophagaceae > VBAS01. The sequence goes on from CAZOOT010000326.1 coordinate 569, forward strand.
AGAAATGGTATAACATATCTTGTAAAAATGAAAAGAAATGTTTATTTGACCGATGGCTACAAAATTCTATCAGAAGTATTTGAGAAATTAGGTAAACCAGACAGCGCATTGTACTATTTCAAAAAACATAGTTCTTTAAGAGATTCATTGTTGACTAGGCAATTCTATTTCCGTTTAAATGATTATAAAAAAGATGCCGAAGATGCAAAACGAACCAGTCAAATCAAGCTGCTTCAAAAAGATTTTCTTTTAAAAGAACAGGAGCTACAGCAGCAAGTTCTTCTACAAAAACAAAACGAAGCGCAGCTTACTCTTTTAGATAAAGACTACGAACTAAAGGATCAGAAACTAAAAGAGCAAACATTGATGAAAGAACAAAACCAATCACAGCTAACCCTTTTAGATAAAGAAAACAAAATAAAAGACCAGCGATTGAAACAACAATCCTTTATCCGTAATGCCCTCCTCGGGGGGCTTTTGCTGTTTTTATTACTGGGTGTTTTTGTGTATAGGAATCTTTCTTTGAAAAGAAAAAATGAAAAGCTGGCGATAAAAAAAGGCCAGGCCGAACTTCAACAAAAGGTTGCTGAACTGGAAATGCAGGCACTCCGTGCTCAGATGAATCCCCATTTTATTTTTAATTGCCTCAGTTCCATCAACCGCTTTATTCTTAAAAATGAAACTGAAGCCGCCTCAGATTATCTCACCCGTTTTTCAAGATTGATACGTATGGTACTCATCCATTCCCAATCAGAGCGAATCGTTTTAAAAGATGAACTGGAAATGCTGAAGCTTTACCTGGATATGGAGCAATTGCGTTTTAAAAATTCCTTTGACTATAATATTTCATTTACCAATGCCCTTGACCCCGAAACGGTATTCATCCCTCCCCTGCTGCTGCAACCCTTTTGTGAAAACGCCATCTGGCACGGCTTGATGCACAAGGACGAAAGAGGTTATCTTGAAATTGAAATGAGTTTGCAGGATGAATACCTGAATTGCATCATTGCAGATAATGGTGTGGGCAGAAAAAAGGCGGCAGAATTAAAAAGCCGTTCCGGTGAAATGCATAAATCAGTGGGACTGAAAATTACAGCTGAACG
>CAZOOT010000327.1:0-1670 GCA_964581455.1 uncultured Chitinophaga sp.
GTACACTGGCACTGTGGAGCTTGTCAGTAGTACCACGTCCACGGTATACGTTTCTCCAACTGGAGCAAGTACCACGGTATTAATCCCAAGAAATAGCCTCTTGGCAAATCTCATTGCCCTAGACGCAAACGAATCTTTCTTTGCCATTACTGATCTTAGCTACTACAGCTACTTTAGGAGCAGCAAATATTTTAGGAGTTTGGACTGGAGGTTGTTTTGTTTCTCCATCATTCTCAATATCTGCACCTTCGTCACTAATCATAAAAGTCTTTTGAATACCATATTTAAAAGCCGCAGTAATAGCTTTACTTGCGCCCTTATCTGAGGAATCATAACCAGAACCTACAGAAGTTATAGGTAATGTTTCCCCTGTTTCTGTATCATAGAAAGTGTGTGTAGTTTCAACTGTAGTTACAAACTCAGTTTTATCTTTACCCTCTTTCTTTTGAATATCTACAAACTTAGAAGAAGTAAGCATAATAATTTTATTTTTGATCAATTGACCTTTTAGAGCTTCCATAACATCAACTTCACGCATATAATAGTAATTTTGATGTTTATTATAACCTTTTTTTTCTACTGCTCCCATAGTCTCAAAAATGGAAAGCAATTTTGTAGCTAATTTATTTTTGTTGTCCATAAGTCTCCATTACTTCTTTTTAACTAAACCTGTAGGGTCATTTTTATGGCAAAGATTATAAAACGGACAAGTGCCGCCATACCAATCTTTACACTTACTAACATTTTTATACACTATATTATTATCCATTGCAAGCATTATATTGCCAATATTCAACTTATAGGTTGCCAGTTGGTTCAGGAAAGTATTATTGTGATCTGACAACATTTTGTACCAGGCCTGAGTCAGATAATGACTACCTGTTGACCGGGTAAACTCCTCTTCTTCGTCGTGATAAAACTGAATGAAATCGATAAAATAAGCGGGATACGCATCCGGATCGATCAGGTCGAACTGTTTTTTATCGGTAAGCTGCTCCAAATTCTCGCGGGAATAAATACCACGCCCATCCCAAACAAACTCTTTGCTAAAGAGAAGATTGAGCATGTTCTCATGATCCCATGGCAAATAAAACAACTTCACCATCTCAAAATCATCGGGATGAAGTTCCTCATAGAGGTATTCACGCAATTGTACCGACGAAAAATGAAGTTTTTTATCATCGGGAACAATATCGGGCAGGCCGGCTACAAGACAATAATAGTTTCTTGTATTCATTATGCTTCCTCAAATAGAAGTTGACTTGTTTTAGGCCGCAGGTAACCTTTCAGAAAATTGATGAAATCATCGTCGGTAAAGCTGATAAGATAACTACCATCGGCAGGACCGATTTTGAAACCCGATTTCATGTTTTGTGCAAAAGAAACAGACAGGCCCTTGTTCATTTCATCAGCGAGATTATTCTTGAAATATTTTTCCAACTGGGCTTTGTCAGTATCGGGCAGGATTACATTCAGGTCGAAGCTTTCTTTCTTCATCCAACCTTTCACTACTTCCGTAATCAATGTTTTCAGATATTCTTTGTCTGAAAAAACCTCTTTTACAGAAGGCTGAACAACCTTCATGGTAATTAATGAAGTAATCTCCTGTTTCATAGCCGAAACTGCCTGGTTAAGGGTCATTTTCATCTCTGAGTCCACATGACGTTTCA
>CAZOOT010000328.1:0-1664 GCA_964581455.1 uncultured Chitinophaga sp.
TTAGGACCAGTGAAACCATAATTCAAAGCTCTTTCTGCACTAATGGCACCAGTATTTTTTGTTCTATCCATAAATATCCTGTTGCGCTGAAAAAGATTTTCGAACTCCTTCAACACTTTTGGATATTCTTTCAAAAACTTTTCAATCTTTTGAAAAGCGATATCATTAAAATTTCTTTCAAAGCCACCGATTCGGCCCATATTGGTCGTTAATCTTGCGCCGCAAACCTCTTCATATATTTCATAAATCAGCTCACGGTATTGCATTACATATAAAAAACCTGTGTACGCACCCGCATCCACACCCACAATTGAATTACAAATCAGGTGATCTGAAATTCTTGATAACTCCATAATTATTACACGGAGATAATCAACTCTCTTAGGTGTTTTTACACCCAACAGCTTTTCGCAGGTAAGGTGCCAACCCATATTATTAATCGGAGAAGAACAATAATTCAGCCTGTCCGTCAAGGTAGTGATCTGATAAAGAGGTCTGCGTTCTGCAATTTTTTCAAATGCACGGTGTATATAACCAATAGTTTGTTCTGTAGAAACAATTCGTTCTCCATCTAACTCAAGGATATTCTGCATGACACCATGTGTGGCAGGATGCGTTGGTCCCAGGTTTAGTGTGGTGGTCGTTTTTTCAATCGAGCCTTCCGGTAATTTTATATGTTGTTCACTCATACTTCCAAATCCCTGTAGGGACTTTTGAAAATTTTTAATTTGTCAACTATCGTACTACTATCAACTTTCGTTGGTCGCACCCAATAACTATCGGGTCTTTAACTTTCTGTATCCCGATAGCTATCGGGACTATTCAGCACTAATACACTTTTTTACTTTTCAAATAGCGGAAAACATAGGACTTTCCCACTGAGGGGTTTAGGAGGCCGCCTATCCTCTCCCAAACATTTCATCATCCTTATCAATCCTGCTTTGATCTTCCAACGGATATTCTTTCCGCATCGGGAAATAATCCATTTCATCCACATTCAATATTCGCTTCAACTTTGGATGGCCAACAAAGTTTACCCCGTAAAAATCATATGTTTCTCTTTCCATCCAGTTAGCGGTAGAAAATAATCCTGTTGCCGTATAAATATCAGGTTGATTAATGTCTGTAAACACTTTAAATCTTATACGGACATTGTCTTCTAAATTGTGCAGGTGATAAACAACTGCCAACTCCTCACCTTTTCTATCAGGATAATGAACGCCACATAAATCGGTCATGAACCGAAATTTCAATTCCTCATCATCATATAAAAAATTCAGCACCTTTAGGTTCAATTCTTTTGGTGCTTGAAAAGTAAGCATACCATAAGGCTCTTCAAAACCAGATAACTGCTCGGGGAATTTTTCGGAAAGTCTTTGTTGTATTATTTCGTTTGTTAATGCCATACCCCAAACCCCCTAAAGGGGCTTTAGAACCCTAACATCTAAAAGATATTCAGGTTGCAAATTTTAATTATTAATACTTTTCAAAATAGAAAGGAACACTTTAACCTAAGTCTCTCCGCCAGTCGGCGGAGGACAGGGGGATTATTGTATTCCGTAACTATCCATTAATGCCTTATACTGTTCTCCATTTCTTCTTCTCAAACTCTCTTTACCAACCAAATCCTGGATTCTCAATACTCCATCAATAATTGCTTCTGG
>CAZOOT010000329.1:0-1660 GCA_964581455.1 uncultured Chitinophaga sp.
GCCAATCAGCTGCTTTTGAACGAAGTTCCTTTTCCACTTCTTCCCGTATTGCTTCATTTGGTTCGAACTGGTGACCACAATTAGGACATTTTATATCGGTTGCCATTTATTTTTTTTGTTTCAAATCTACAAATAAAAAAAGCGTCCCGCTGGTTAGCGAAACGCTTTTAAAAATTGTGCCCCGGAACGGAGTTGAACCGTTACGGACATTGCTGTCCACAGGATTTTCTTACCTTCTACAGTTTTCACTGCTTCCGTTTTACCGGAATTTGTGGTCTGGACTATCCCTTCATCCTGTCCCGTAATTTGCGGGATTTAGATGCCCTCCATCTAGTCTCTACACCTTTTCCGCAAATCTGCGGAACTTGGCTCGGGATTGCCAATCTGTTGTGCAGATAAGGTTTCCCCGAATTTGAAGGGTTTTACTCCAAAGGTTTCCCAATGGGTACTCAAATTTTCTTGTTCTTTGCTCTAAAGGTATTAGTTTGATTATGACAGTTTGGACAAAGTAACTTAAGATTTTCTAAGTTATGATTTTGCCTTTTGCTGTCAATATGGTGTAATTCCAGATTTAAAAGTTTGCCAAGCCAGGATGAATGCCCACAGGCCTCACATACATTTTTTTTCAACCCTTCTTCAATTAAACGTTGTTTTAATTTATAAGACTGATAATGTGGATAAAGCCCCTTTTTAATAATATCTGATAAGGGGATTTTAGAAGTATTTTTCCTGGTTCCAATACCTGCCTGATTTGGTTTGTAGCATCCAAGTTCCAATGCTCTTTTTTAAAAGAGTTAAAATGGAGGTTTAATAAAGCTGCCGCTTCCGCCATTGATTTTGCTTGCATACATACCTCAATAAAGGCAGTATCGTTAATCCGGTCTTTTATCAGTTTTTTATAAATCATAACGAGCTATAAAAAAATGTTGAATCTAAAATTAACCAACTGATTTCCTTTTCAAAGAACTTTTATTTAAGTCCTGCGTGTCTACCAATTCCACCACCAGGGCTGGTGTCATCATTTCAAGTGATGCGTCAAAAAAAATCCCTCCACCAGTGGAGGAAGGATTTCCTGAGCGAAAGACCGGGCTCGAACCGGCCACCCCGACCTTGGCAAGGTCGTGCTCTACCAAATGAGCTACTTTCGCTTGCGATTTATTTGTTTGAAGTATCCTTAGCCAAGCCAACTAAAAATGTTACCCGACTTTGGTCTCGCCTTAGGCGAGATGCTCTAATATCCCGATTATTATCGGGAGAGCTACTTTTCGCATATCGTAGCCTGATTTGTAATCAAGCATATAAAGAACTTAAGGGGGGCAAAAATAGGGCAGTTGCCCTTTTTAAAAAAATTTAAAACAGCTTATTTATACTTTGGAGTGTATAAAGAACTCTCCTGAACGGGAGCTTCTACTTTGGTTTTGCTATATCTTTTTGTAGAAAGCATATAGCAACTGCCTAATACCATTGCAACAATACATGCTACCTGTAAATAAAAAAGAAAGGCTGAAGAAGATACCCAATTGTGTGTAAAATCTCTATCCTGTACTTTCTGTAGTTCTTCTTGATATTCCTGTGTGCTATCCATATTCAGGTTTTGTGTTGCAAAAATAAGGGTTCGATGTAAATTATCAGTTGGTTTTTCCCACAATTTCTGCAAAGG
>CAZOOT010000330.1:0-1205 GCA_964581455.1 uncultured Chitinophaga sp.
CACAACTTTTGATTTGACAAAAAGTTATACCTAACATAGAATTTTCTTAATTCGTTACAAATTTCAACTTTTATTTAAAGGAGTTTTATTTATGACCCACAGTTCAAAAAGATTTTATCTTCGTCTTTTTTTCATTTTTAGCCTCTGTGTTGGAGTAACTATGTGTTCCTTTCTTAACACAAAAAGCTATGCAGCGAATAAACAAGTTAGTGAAACCAGCGCAGAAGAACTAAGTACCGCCCTCCACTTTGAACATGTATTTGAAAATGTGGTTAACCAGATTAAACCTGCCGTTGTTTCCATTACCTCTGTAAAAACGTTTAAACACAGCAAACAAAAACAATGACAAATGCCTAATGACAGATTTCATTCACAACCAAGACCCGGTCCAAAACAAGAACAGGAAGATGATCAATTCCAACAATTCAAGGACTTTTTTGTCGACGACTTTTATGATAGATTTTTCAAACCTCGATTTCCTGAAGGTGATTACAAAATACAAGGACTTGGTTCCGGAATAATTATTGATAGCGAAAAGGGTTACATTATAACGAATAATCACGTCGTGGAAGATGCCGATGAGTTGAAGATTAATTTAGGAGATAAACGGGAATTTGATGGAAAAGTAGTCGGCACTGACCCTCAAACAGACATTGCCGTTGTAAAAATAGATGGAAAGAACCTGCCTTCCGCAAAATTGGGCGATTCTTACACTATTCGTGCCGGACAGTGGGCCATTTCTATAGGAAATCCTTTTAGTCTGTCACAGACTGTTTCCATTGGTGTTATTAGCGCTACGGGGAGGTCAAATGTGGGTGTTGCAGCGTATGAAGACATGATTCAGACAGATGCAGCCATCAACACGGGCAACAGTGGCGGCCCCCTTGTTAATATCAAAGGCGAAATCATTGGTATTAACACCGCCATATTTACCAGGAGCGGTGGTTATCAGGGAATCGGATTCGCAATCCCCATCAATATGGTAAAAATTATTATGAAAGACCTTGTAGAAAAAGGTAAGGTTGTCCGCGGGTGGCTCGGGGTTGTTATCCAAGACATCGATCCCGCTTTGGCAAAATCATTTAATGTTACGGTTACAGAGGGTGTCCTGGTGAGTGATGTTCAAGACAATTCTCCTGCAAAAGAAGCAGGCTTTGAACGAGGTGACATCGTAATTGAATACGACGGGAAATCCATTCGGGACG
>CAZOOT010000330.1:1215-1659 GCA_964581455.1 uncultured Chitinophaga sp.
GTAAATCACCTCCGCAACACGGTTGCGCAAACGGAAATTAACAAAAAAATAAAGGTGAAAGTTCTGAGGGATGGAAAAGAAAAAGAATTAACCGTAAAGATTGGTGAACAGCCAGCCGATTTATTCGCCGCCGGGCCTGGCGCAGCTCCATCCGGAAAAGATCTTGGAATGACCGTACAAAACCTCACCAAAGAACTTGCCAAAAGTCTCGGTGTTGAAGAAGAGAGTGGAGTAATCGTTACTGAGGTTCAACCCGGCAGCCCGGCAGCTATGTCAGAGATACGAGAAGGCGATTTCATCAAGGAAGTAAACCGAAAAAAAATTAATAATGTTACAGAATTTAAAAAAGCATTGAATGAAGCAGATAAAGAAAAAGGCGTCCTGATGCTAATAAAACGGGGTGAGTTTTCACGTTATGTTATTATTAAGACAAAAGAAAAGTAA
>CAZOOT010000331.1:0-1642 GCA_964581455.1 uncultured Chitinophaga sp.
CATCCAGGCATTGGTCATAATTCTGGTGTACATATAGTAGCTGCCGTTGGCCATATCTGCATACTGCCATTGGTCCAATGCATCATCGTCTGCGATTTTGTAGAAAGTTCCGGGAATTTCTACACTTATAAATCCATCTTTCGATGATTCTTTGCGGAAGGTAACCGGTACTCTTATTTTATCAACCATATCTTTTTCACGGCTTGCCCTTTCACCCATTTTCACCGGACGAAGTTTGTATCCCTTGCTCCTTAAAATTTCAATAACACCTCTGTCTCCGGGCAAGTGTGCTGCACCAACACCTACAAATAAGACTGACCCCGATTTGATAATTGAATCAATTGAATTAGCCTGAATATAATTTCGCTGATACAAAAACTTCTCATCGAAAGCGTCGGAAACACTGTTGTACTTATTGATTGAATCTAACTGATCTAAATTTCCGGTACGGTATGCTTCCTGCAATTTTTCAGCAGAATATTCGCCTACCATATCGCTATAGCTTCGTTCTTTTTTGTTCTTATCTTTTCCAGCATCTTTATATGCTTCAGCCATAAGCCGCATACTTTCGCCGTAGTCTTCCACACCGGTTACTTTCTTACCCCATTTTTTACCGCATTGATATATATACATATCGAGATAAGTGTCTTCTTCAAAGTCACTCGTTTCATTACCATAAGAACGATACAACAAACTATTAATAGTAGATGGATTACTATATAAAGACTGTTCTATTTTTTTATAATATTCAAAAAATTTAAGTGTGCTGATTGTAAGATAATCGTCAGGCATTGCAGCATATGCACTGAAACGATTGCTGCTATTGTAACCATTTGATCCACTCATGTCATATTTATTCATATCCTCTTGCCATGTTTCAGGATTGGTTTCCAATGCCACAACCTGTGCCTTTCGTAAAGCGATATAAAAAGAATCCGGAAGATTGAAAGCAAGTTTACTGCTTACATGCATTGTTCCGATAAGGTATGATGGCTGTGCCAATCCCTTTCCGGTAATTTCCCAAAGCAGGCTGGGATACTTTTTAGCCTTTATAGTAAGCTGGGCTTCAGCACAAAAAAAAGTAAACGATATGAGGAGCAAAAAAATAATTCGTTTCATAAGAATTGTCACTTGGTAAACAGGATGAAATTTGAATATTGACAAAATTAAGATGCAATATCGCATCTAAAACCATAAAATTATTTTGATTTTCAACTATTTAGCTTTCCAGCTGCTGCGTAAAGAATCTTAAAAAAATATCCGCAATTGCATTAAAATAGATTACTTTTGCCAACTTAAAATGCAGTCGCATTGACCAAACCCGGCGCCGTAAGGCCGGATTCGGCTTATCCCGGCAACCCTGTCAGGTTTGTGTCAAGACGAAGATGATATAAACCCAAATACACATGAAGCTTTCACAATTCCGTTTCGATCTTCCTTTAAATCTTATTGCTCAAAATCCTGCCAAGCGTCGTGAAGATGCCCGTATGATGGTCGTTAACCGCCATACCGGAGAAATTGAGAACAAACACTTTCGTGACATCATTGATTATTTTGATGACAAGGACTGTTTTGTAGTGAACAACACTAAAGTATTTCCTGCAAGAATGTATGGGCGAAAAGAAAAGACAGGTGCTAAAAT
>CAZOOT010000332.1:0-1353 GCA_964581455.1 uncultured Chitinophaga sp.
TATAAATATTTTATTAAAAATATACTATCAGAATTCTAAAAAATTTTAAGATTATCCTTTTAAAGCTTGTGACAAATCCGCAATTAAATCCTGATTATCTTCAATTCCTAATGATACCCGCACTGTCTCTTTGGTTATTCCAGAAAGCTTCAATGCTTTTTCACCCATCGAAGAATGACTCATAAACCAAGGCGTTTCAATTAAAGATTCCACACCCCCTAAAGACTCCGCAAGACTAAAATATTTCAATCGAGAAAAGAATTTATTTAAAGACACCTTCTTAGTGTTAAGTTCAAAAGACAACATCCCGCCAAAACCTTTCATTTGTTTTCTTATAAGTTCTTGTTGCGGATGACTTTTAAGTCCAGGATAGTAAACTTTTTTTATATTTTTATGTTGAAAATATATGCTGAAAAAACTATTCAATCTAAATGAAGTTGCGGGTTACTTTTTCAGAAAAAAAGACCCTAACCGCCCAAGTAATTTTAATATAAAGGCAATGCATACCATCAATAAAATTTCGATGTTCATGTTTGTAGTATGTATCATAGTATTAGCATACAGGCTAATTAGTCGTATGTAAATTAATTATATTTAATTTTTTACTCTATGTTTTTGAAGTTTTTTTACTTTTGAAAATCAAATTATGAGTATAGAGACAAAATCAACGGAAGATTTAAAGCGTATTGCAACCCAAGTACGCAGAGATATAGTAAGAATGGTACATGCAGTAAACTCGGGACATCCGGGTGGCTCTTTAGGCTGTACTGAATTATTTGTTGCTTTGTATTTCAAAGTAATGAACCATGACCCAAAGTTTAATATGCAAGGTAAAAATGAAGACTTATTTTTCCTTTCAAATGGTCATATTTCTCCTGTTTTTTATAGTGTATTAGCACGTTCAGGATATTTTTCTGTTTCAGAACTTGCTACATTCAGAAAAATAAATTCACGTCTGCAAGGACATCCTGCAACTGCCGAACATTTAGAAGGTGTACGTTTCGCTAGTGGTTCATTAGGACAAGGGCTTTCAGTAGCAAGTGGTGCTGCCTTAGCACTACCATTTTTATCTGCAAGCAAAGGGATAATCAACGGCCAGATTTCTTTTCCTGCTGCCTTTGCGATCTTTTTTAACGCTATATCGGCTGCTTCCTTAGCATATCCGCTTGCATCACCAAACAAAGGGATAATCAATTGCAAAATAATTTTGGCAAGCTGAGGTGCTGCTATTACCAATATTCCAAGAGCTTCGCCTGCGTTACCTCTTACTTCAGATGCTTTATCTTCAAGCAAAGGCGCAATTAAAGATAAAACTTCTTTGTATTCGTCCTAGATTTTTTTTCGTTCCAAGCC
>CAZOOT010000332.1:1363-1634 GCA_964581455.1 uncultured Chitinophaga sp.
TGCAATATCAGGCGCCGCCCGCACAGTTGGAGATAGAACGCAAGCAGCATAGCCTTTAACATCATCGTTTTCATCCCCAAATAAAGTAGTAAAAAGGGGCAAAACCTGATTTGCAATATCAGGTAACGTTTTTATGATTTCAGCCAGAGCATCAGCTAATGCTTTTTTTATATTTTTATCTTTATCTCTAAGCAAATTAGTAAAGACTGGCCCGAGGGTATCTGGTACTGCTTTTACCACATTACTTAGCGCTTTACATGCGTGATACCTA
>CAZOOT010000333.1:0-1628 GCA_964581455.1 uncultured Chitinophaga sp.
AACCTTTAGTATCTTTTTTTTCAAGTATTGTTTCTTTAACCACATCACTCATGCTAACGATACCGGAAAGCAGCTCATTTTCGAATACCGGTAAATAGCGGATACTTTTCTCAATCATCAGTTTCATGCAATGTTCTACGGTATCAACAGGCTGAACAGAGGGAAGATTTGTACTCATAATATTGGAAACTTTTATCTCCGCCGGATTTTTATTCTTTAGGGCTATTTTTCTTGCACAATCTCTTTCTGTAACAATTCCCAAATACTCTCCTCCATCCATTACCAAAACAGACCCAATGTTTTTTTCTGTCATAATTGATATGGCTTCAATCATTTTTGCATCTGGTTTCAATGCTACGGCTGAAGCTCCTTTGCGTTCCAGGATATCAGAAACTTTTCGCATATTTTATCTTTACAGGAGTTGTAAATTACAATATTGTTTTGCCTTTTTCAAAACAATTTATATACATCTTTACTGAAATACTAACTTCGTGTCTTGCGGTTGAATGCATTATGATCTGGAGAAATTTTTTCCAATTCAATTGAATTTAATCATTAAAAGACCTAATAATTAATAATGAAAAAGTATCAGGTTGCTCTTTGTTCATTTGGCATGAGCGGTAAAGTATTTCATGCGCCTTTTATACAGGTACATCCGGGGCTTAATTTTTATGCTGTAGTGGAACGCTCCAAAAATCTTACAAATGAAATCTACCCGGATGTAAAAATTTACAGGAGCCTGGAAGAAATGCTGCTTGATCCGGTAATAGACATTGTCATTGTAAACACACCTAGCTATACTCATTTTGAGTTTACAAAAAAAGTATTAAACGCCGGGAAACATGTAATAGTGGAAAAGCCCTTTACAGCTTTTGTCCACCAGGCCGAAGAGTTGATAGCATTATCTAAAAAAACCGGGTTAAAGCTTTCGGTTTATCAAAACAGAAGATATGATAGTGATTATAAAACTGTAAAAAAGATATTGGATGAAGGCTTGTTGGGTAAAATTGTTGATGCTGAAATACACTATGATCGTTTTAATACCCAGTTAAGTCCCAAGATTCATAAAGAAACACCTGGCCCTGCGGTTGGATGTTTATACGACCTTGGCTCTCATTTAATAGACCAGGCAATTCAGCTTTTTGGTATACCGCTAGCAATATCTTCCGATATTACGATTAACAGACCCGGTTCTTTGGTGGATGACTATTTTGATTTAAAACTTTTTTATCCTGAACACAGGATGACATTAAAGTCCAGTTATTATGTAAGAGAACCCTTGCCAGGTTATATATTTCATGGAAGAAATGGTTCTTTAATAAAAGCCAAGACAGATGTACAGGAAATAAACCTGGCCGCAGGGAAAATTCCCGGTGGAGATGACTGGGGTAAAGAACCTGAATCAGAAAAAGGGTTTCTTCATACTGAACTAGATGGAAAAATTATAAAAGAACATATACCTTCTTTGCAGGGAAATTATATGGAATACTATAATGGTGTTTATAATGCTTTGGCAAACGACGCAGAAGTTCCTGTATCCGGAGAGGATGGAATGAAAGTGATCCAGGTAATTGAAGCAGCTATTAAAAGTAATAAGGAAAGAAAAGTGATTGAGTTATAAAGTTGAA
>CAZOOT010000334.1:0-1624 GCA_964581455.1 uncultured Chitinophaga sp.
AAACGGGATTCATGCTTCCATTGATGTTCATGCTTTGTTTACACATTTTACCAAAGAGGCCGGTTACGGAAAAATTCACTTAAAAATAGGATTAAGCGTCGGTGTGCCCGTAACAGAAAAGAAATCAATTTTTGAAGACAGCATAAGATTGGCCGAAAGGATGTGTGCAGTTATTAATGGCGACATCTTTATTTCGTCTGAAATGAAAGACCTTTACAACAGCGAAAATATAAAACCTATTGTTGAAGACAAAAGCATCATCGCCCTCACCAAGGCAGATGAGCAGTTTCTGAATCTTTTAATGGACTACACGGAAGAAACCTGGAATGATGTGAATTTGAAAGCTGATGATTTCTGCAAACCCTTGGGCTGCAGCAAATCGCAGTTGTATCGTAAAATGATCGCACTCACTGGCAAATCTCCCAATAAATTTATAAAAGAATACAGGTTGGCCCGGGCCTTAAAATTATTGAATAAAAATACAGGCAATATTTCCGAAATTGCTTTTGAGACCGGCTTCAGCAGTCCCTCTTACTTCTCTAAATGTTTTCAAAAGAAATATGGCAGCAGCCCTTCTGACCACCTTTCTGCCAAGGCGGGATTACAATCCATGGAATAATCCTTTGACCAAAAATTACACGTTTTTGAACTAAAAGTTATAGCCTTGGCTTTTGGCAAGGCTTAGTTTTGCAATAGAAAAAACGCAGCAGATAGCAGGTTTATCAGTGTGTTATTTCGGCATTCGTCTTGTGCAATCCATGCATCTTTTATTTAATTTTTTAAAACAACAATCATGAACGAAATTCTTTTTGAACGGCTTGGAGGCACAAAAGGCATTACATCAATTGTTGACGATGTGGTGGAGGCACACATGACAAACCCTGCCATCAGCGCTCGGTTTTTACCATTTAAAGAACAGCCGGAAAGATTAGCAGTCATCAAAAAACACACGGTTGATTTTTTTAGTGCCGGAAGTGGCGGACCGGTAACCTACTCGGGCCGGGACATGCCCACTACCCATAAAGGAATGAATATAAGCCCTGCGGAATACCTGCACACGGTAGATGATATTTTGCAGGTGCTCGATAGCCACAAAATTGATGAAGCGTCTAAAAAAGATGTACTGGCAATTCTCTGGTCATTGAAAGGAATGATCATTTCTAAATAAGTATTTCTAAATTTTAAATAATACTATTATGTCAAAAAAGATAACAGATATTGATGCAGCCGTAATCGAAACATTTGCTGCTAAACTCAGGGGGAAAATAATTCTTCCCAAAGACAAAAATTATGATGAAACCTGTAAAGTGTATAATGGCATGATCCATAAACATCCGGGTATGTTTGCAATGTGCGTGGATGTGGCTGATGTTATGCATGCTGTGAATTTTGGCAGGGAAAATAATTTATTGGTTGCTGTAAGAGGAGGAGGCCATAACGGGGGCGGCCTGGGCCTATGTGATGATGGGTTGGTGATAGACTTGTCGGGTTTAAAATTTGTAAGGGTAGATACAACGGATAATACAGTTAGGGTTGGCGGCGGAAATGTTTGGGGAGAAGTTGACCATGCCACACATCCGTTTGGGCTTGCTATACCCGCAGGAATAATATCTACAACAGGCGT
>CAZOOT010000335.1:0-1619 GCA_964581455.1 uncultured Chitinophaga sp.
GCCAGAAACCAATTGAATATTTTGATTAATGGGTTGGAAAAGAAAACCAATATCAAAGTCTATGATATCACCGGTAAGGAAATTATGCAACAGACAACAGGAACTTCAATCACGCAAATGGATATTTCCGAACTGGCTCCTGGTTTTTATATGTTGAAAATAAACGATGGAGAAAAAACCAGTTCCGCAAAATTTATAAAACATTAATTTCAAAAAACTAAAAAAAGAAGGCCGCAAATAAAGGAGGCCTTCTTTTTTTAGAAATATTGAGATAAAATTATTTGCCGGGAATTGAAGGCCTTACTTCAATCTTACTCGGCAATGTTCTTGGATTCATTTTTAAAAGATCAACAACCATCTGACCGATATCTTCCGGCTGTATCTTCCACGCATCTGCATCATTTGGTATATGATTATTAAAGTGAGTGGCTACTGATCCCGGCATGATCGTGGTTACTTTTATTCCAAGTTTTCTGAGATCAAGCATGATGGCTTGTGTAAATCCAACCAAACCGAATTTACTTGCATTATACGCAGCGCCATTTTCAAAAAAATTAGTTCCGGCAAGGCTGGCAATGGTAATGATATAGCCTTTCGATTTTTTTAGCGGTTCAATACTGGCTTTTACACTATTAAAAACCCCGGTAAGATTTGTATCTATGGTTTCTTTCCACTCCTTTTCAGTCAGTGTTTCAATATTTGCAAAATGGCCAACACCGGCATTGGCAATAACAACATCCAGTTGCCCAAACTGATCAATAGTTGCCTTAATAGCTTTTAATTCATCTGTAAGTGAACTTACATCAGATTCTAGTGCCAGGATCTTTGAAGAATCTTTATTCAGGAAATCAGCAGCTTTTTTTGCAGCACTCATCGATCTGCTGGTGATGGCTACTTTCATTCCAGTTTCCAATAATGCTTTTGCAATACCATATCCGATACCTTTACTTCCACCTGTTATGTAAGCTACTTTATTTGTAAGGTTATTCATGTTTGTTTTAAAAGTTAAGTTAAATAGTTTGTTTGGAAGATATTCTACTTGCCGGTTCAAAGGAACTAAAAATTTAATTGCCCTTAAATTTCTTTATAAAGTTAAATGATTAATCAACCAAGGGTAGTGTCCTAATTTGAAATTGTTAACAGTGATTAGGTTTCCGGCTTATCATCAATAAGAATCTTTTTGGTATGATGATTAAATGTAATTCTAAAGAACGCCATAAAATTGTTGAACCCTAAAATAACTGGCATATTATCATGTTCTACACATCCCACTTCAGTTTCCTTTCCTTTCCAAACTACGGACTTACGGTCAGGACTTAACAATTCTATCCTAAATAAATGAACCCAAGTTTTTATTTTATCCTTTGCAACGCCTTGCATCTCTTCCATCCTGATTGCTTCCTTTTCTAAATCCAGTCCGCAGCTGTCGGCAATAATTTTAGGAAAAACACATTTGTCCGCTCCGGTATCTAACAAGGACATCATATCAATAGATTTGCCTGTCTTTAAGTTTGTAATTCTAACAGGAATCCATGGTCTTTGAACACCATCTGGGGCTTTAAAAAATGAGTAAACATATTTAGCCATTAGAACAAGTACGTATTTCCTTTCTGTGGAAT
>CAZOOT010000336.1:0-1617 GCA_964581455.1 uncultured Chitinophaga sp.
AAGCAACCAGGTCGATGGCAGGATAGATACGTTTGTTAGATAAACGACGCTCCAGTTGTAATTCCATATTACCAGTTCCTTTGAATTCCTCAAAGATCACTTCATCCATTTTACTTCCGGTATCAACCAACGCTGTTGCAATAATGGTTAACGATCCGCCATGTTCAATTTTTCTGGCAGCTCCAAAAAACTGTTTTGGTTTTTGCATAGCATTTGCTTCCACACCACCTGATAATACTTTACCGGAAGATGGAGCAACAGTGTTGTGAGCTCTTGCTAAACGGGTAATAGAGTCTAACAATATCACTACATCATGACCACACTCTACCAATCGCTTTGCTTTTTGTAAAGCCATGGTTGAAACCTTTACATGTTTTTCAGCCGGCTCATCAAATGTAGAAGCAATAACTTCTGCCTTTACACTTCTTTCCATATCGGTAACCTCTTCCGGACGTTCATCAACCAACACTACCATCAGGTAACATTCTGGATGATTGGCCGCAATTGCATTGGCAACTGCTTTCAACAACATGGTCTTACCTGTTTTTGGTTGTGCTACTATTAATCCTCTTTGTCCTTTACCTATTGGTGTAAAGAGATCCATTATCCTGGTAGAATAATCTGAAGCGGTGGTAAACAAATTTAATTTTTCGTACGGAAACAAGGGAGTGAGATAATCAAACGGCACTCTATCTCTTACTTCTTCCGGGCTTTTGCCATTGATGGTATCAACTTTTAATAGCGCAAAATATTTTTCTCCTTCTTTCGGAGGACGAACAGCTCCATGAACCGTATCGCCTGTTTTTAATCCGAACAATTTTATTTGTGATGGAGAAACATAAACATCATCGGGTGATGACAGATAATTATAATCAGAAGAACGAAGGAAACCATATCCATCCGGCATCATTTCCAATACACCTTCTCCCAATATCACTCCATCAAATTCTATATTAAACTGTGGAGTTTGTTCTCTTCGTTGAGGATAATGCTTATTCTGTCCGGCTCCGGATGGATTGTCGGCAGACTGCTGATTGCCTGAGTCATCATTCTCATTTAAAATTGCCTGGGCAAGTTGGGTGTCCAGTGCTTTTATCACTTTCTCGGATTCCTCTGTTTGAGGTTGGCTATTTACTTCCGGAATTATTACTTCGGTTTCCTTTTCCTCTACCTTTTTACGGGTCCTTTTTACAGGGGCTTTATCATCTTTTTTTATTGGCATATCGGATTTTTTAATAATTGTTTTATCAGGCTGGTTTGCTACTTCGGCTTCTTCACTCCCTGTGCTGGTATTTATTTTAATAATTCTTTTCCGCTTGCCATCACCTTTTGGATCGGCAGTTTTAGCGTCAGTTATCGCCTGGTTATCCAGAATTTTAAAAACCAGGTCTTGCTTATTAAGCTTTTTTGCATGCTGTATTTTAAGCTGTTCTGCTATATCAAGTAATTCTGGAACGAGCATGTCGTTCAATTGTAGAATATCGTACATATAATCATCTTGAGTTTGTCACAACTAGGAGTCGCTAATCGTAAAATCTGAAACTGTTTGAATTTATGTTGAATGAAAACGGCGGGTAAATGATGAGTCAATCGCCTGGGAGAACTGTACTTATCTGC
>CAZOOT010000337.1:0-1607 GCA_964581455.1 uncultured Chitinophaga sp.
ACCCAATTAACATCTTTCTCATCCATTTGTTTTAACTGGTAACCTTCGGCTGTAAAAGAAGTCCAGCTGATCTTTCCACCGGCCACATTCACATTATAATTGCCCAATGGGCCATCGCTTATTTTGAAAATTTTATTGTCGCTCATCCGCAAGGCAAAAACATCATCATTACCTGCATAGCTTGCCGTATAATAAATAACTCCATTGCTGATACTTGGATAACCCACTACATTAAAAGAAGGAGTAGTAAGCTGCACAGTTTCGCCAGTCGGCAAACTTGTTTTAGCAAGGTACATTCTGCCATCTTTTAATCGCACGGCAGAAATAATTGTTTTATCATCCAGAAATTTTGGATCGGTAAATAAATTGATTGCCGGAGCATGAATTCTTGTTACCACCTTACCGTCAGCCGTATTGATTATATGCAATTCAGTTTTTCCGGTTTCATCCGATTGAACAGCCGCAACCATACTACCATCAGCTGAAATATCAGGAGTAAAATATTTCGATTTATGTGTTAGCGTTTGCTGCCGGCCGGTTTGCACATCCAGCAATTTAATTACACTATAATCTTTCCATCCCCATCGGGCATCAGATTCATATGCGGCATAAACGATTTTTCCATTGCGATAAGAAAACTGTTCGTCGCTGGCAATATCTCTGGTCTTTACCCGATGTTCACCTTTGGCATCTTTAATATAAAATGCAGGACGATGGCGATAACTTGTTTTCAGGTAAATGACTGAATCAGCACCGGCACTATAAGGAAAATAATAATTTGTTACATAACTCTTTTTTACCGGCTGCACATATTCATCTCTTACCTGCGATGCCCTTTCGGTTTGTTTTTTATAAAATTCAAATGCCTGCTCTCTGAACGTTTTATAATCTACTCCGGCATATTTTTTAATGGCCGTCTGAAACGGATAAAACAATCCTTTATAAGCACTGGCATCCGTCGTTACATTGGTCCAGAAATCATCGCCGTATTGCTCTCTTCCATAATTCACCAGCAAATAACCCAGGTTATAATGATCAGGAACATAATCTTTCAACGAGCCGTTCCGCAATTTCATCCAGGAATATTTTTTTCCGGCTTGCCATAAAGATGGATATGCATTTAAAAAAAGAGGAAGCCTCCCTCTTCCCTGTTGTGTCAGTTTGGTTTCATTATACACCGCATCACCTTCAAAAAACCAATCCGGAATGGCAGCATTGATAGCTAATGAATATCCTTCTTCGCCCGACACCACTTTCATCAGCTTACTCAATCCATGATTAAAATTATTAAACTGCTGTATGTGCCGGTATTCATGCAAGGTCAGTTGATCGGCCCAGCCAATGCTGCCCTGATTGAAATTATTAAAATCGGGAGTCAAGAAAAATTCACTTCTGAATGGCCCTAACTGTGCATAACCGTTAGCTATGGTAGTTTGGTTTTGTAAAACAATGCTTATTTTTTTTTGTTGATTGCCCAATGAAATTGGTTTTTCAGCAGCGAGATACTGCACAATTGAAGCTACCCGTTGTGCCTGGCTATCCAGCCCAACCGGAAAAATAACCCTGAACGAATCCGTATTGATCTGTTTACACTTTGTGGAGGTGGG
>CAZOOT010000338.1:0-1605 GCA_964581455.1 uncultured Chitinophaga sp.
TTGGCAAAACAAGAAATAAAAAAGCCATACCGGTTTTGTTTACACCGGTAAGCCGCAGAAGATTCAATGCAGAGGGCAACAGTATAGAAACGCATACAGAATATTCAGCGCTGGTTCGTGAGCTGGCTGCTTCCGAAAAAGTACCCCTGATTGACCTGGATAAAAAAACCATGGCACTTTATCAGCAATTCGGGAAAGAAAATTCCCGCTGGCTTTTTCTTCAGTTGAAACCCGGAGAACATCCAAACTACCCGGATGGTCGCGATGACAATACACATTTTAATGAACTCGGTGCAAGACTGGTGGCACAAATGGCATTGGATGATTTAAAAAAATTATTTTTTGACCTGGCAGGCAGGGTAGTAAAGCCTGCGGTAAAATAAAAGATGAAAATATTTCTACTCACCATATCTTTTTTCCTTAGCGGATATATTGGGTTCACTCAATCAAAGGCCGGCATCAGTAGCAAGCCCGACACTTCTTACAGCATTTACAGCGCATACAACAGTACAGTAAAAACCCATCCGCAAACAAAATTTGTAAAAGATTTCAAATCTGAAAAAGTTGCAGTGGAAAAAGATATTGTGTATTGCCAACTGGGAAAACGTAAACTGTTGACAGATGTTTTTTATTCAAAAGAAAAATCTTCTGTAAAAAGAACTGCAGTTATTATCATACACGGTGGCGGATGGAGAACCGGAAACAAATCACTTCACCATATAATGGCTCAGCGGCTGGCAGATCTGGGATATATTTGTTTCACCCCTGAGTACAGGTTATCTACTGAAGCATTATACCCCGCTGCTGTTTATGATATCAAATCAGTCATACGCTGGGTGAGAAAAAATGCTGCAAAGTATAATATTGATGAAAATAAAATTTCGGTAGCTGGTCACTCTGCCGGCGGTGAATTAGCGGCTATGATTGGTGCGGCTAATAACATGAAATCATTTGAAGGAAATGGTTGTGAAAAAAATGTCTCAAGCCAGGTAAATGGGGTAATCAATATGGACGGCATTCTTGCATTCATCCATCCTGAATCCGGCGAAGGCGATGACAGCAAACGGATTTCAGCAGCTACCTACTGGTTTGGATTTTCTAAAACAGAAAATACGGAATTGTGGAAACAAGGCTCTCCGCTGACACATGTGGGTTTTCATACACCGCCAACTTTATTCATTAATAGCTCAGTTGATCGAATGCATGCCGGAAGAGAAGATTTTATTAAAATTCTTGATCAGTTTAAAATTTATTCAGCAGTAAAAACATTTGAAGGATCACCACACTCTTTTCCTTTATTTGAGCCCTGGTTTGAGCCAACTGTTCAGGTCATGGATCAGTTCCTGCAAAAAGTATTTGATAAAACTGCTGCTTCATCAATTATAATTGTAGCAAAAGATGGCAGTGGAAATTTCACGACTGTTCAGGCAGCATTGAATGCAGTGCCTTTAAAAAATTTGAAAGAGCAAATCATATATATACGCAACGGGGTATATAAAGAAAAACTTTTTCTGGATTCAGGTAAAAATTTTGTTACCCTGATTGGTGAGGATAAATTCAATACCATTCTTACTTATGATGATCATACCGGCAAACTTTCTCCTC
>CAZOOT010000339.1:0-1601 GCA_964581455.1 uncultured Chitinophaga sp.
TCATCATTGCAAATTTCCAGACACTTGTCATGGCATCAGTGTAGTGTGGTGGGATATACTATTTAAAACTACACCCCCTGAAGATAAAAAAATATCTGAAAAAGTAACGGCCTTTTATTATGGAAAATAAAATTTAAATAAACATCTGTTTTCAAAAATCAAAAACACACACACATGAAAAAGAAAACTTTATTTATTGCAACCTGCATTATCACGTTATTTTTCTCCGGCTGCAAAAAAGATCCACTGGACATTCCATTGGGTACAATTTCTGTTTCCATAAACGGGACTGAAACAACTTTCAACATTCAATCAAAAGCGTTACTTACAAATACTGCAGGCTATTATACCCTTACCATTCATGGTTATAAGAAATATATAGGGGCCTCTTCAACTCAAATAAAGTTGATAATTACAAGCTCCAATCCAATTTCCGCCGGAATCTTTTCAGAAAATCCTTTTGCAAGCCAAAGTAATGTGCAGATAGATTTTTTCCAGGAATTTATTTTGGGTTTTGGTACCGGCTATTATACTTACGGCAGTCCTTCCAATCTAAGTACAGTAACCATTTCGTCTATAACCGGAACATCTGTAAAAGGAATGTTTAAAGGAGAACTCAGAGAAGGAAGTAGTGTCGGTGAAAAAAAATCGTTGAGCCGAGGTGTATTTAATGTAAGTTTTTAACCAATTCTGTTCATTTATAAATCAATTTGTATGAAAAAAATTATGATCTATTTTCTGATGCTGGCAATGCCGGCATCAGCTTTCAACCAGCAAACAACCAACAATACACCTCCTGTTAATACAGATTACCTACAAAAATGCAAAAAACAAAAAACTGCAGCATGGGTTTTTTTATCAGCTGGTACAGCTATGATGTTAACAGGAAGCATTATCTGGAGTAAAGAAGTAGAAGAAACAGTACAAAATGATCCTTTTGGAATATTTTATGCTCCTTACACCACAACAAAAGGAACCGGGCTTTCTGCTGCCGGGCTTCTTGTGTCTGTCGGAAGTATCCCCTTTTTTATCGCCTCCGGAAAAAACAAACGAAGAGCCCGGAATATGAGCACAAATTTTAAAATGGAAAAAACAACTCAAATCCCGCGACAATCATTTATTCAGAATTCTTACCCCGCACTTTCTGTAAAGATTGCTCTTTGATAAATAATTTATATAACTTTTAAACAAACGATTATGAAAAAAATATCATTATGGGCAAAAAACAATAAATGGCAAGCCCGGTTTTTAATCTTCGGCATTTATTTACTGCTCAATCTGTTTGGCATTGCAATAGGGTGGATGCTGAATGACTTGCAAATTTCCGTTTCCGGAAATGTATTCCTGCTTTTTGTTCTCCTGTTTCTGGCCGGTATGCTTGCTTACCCGCTAAAAAGTAATTGGAAGAATACCGGTATCTCTTTCTATACCCGGCAAAAAAGCTGCGATTTTTTACTTGCAGCTTCCACTTTTTGTATGATAATATATATTGGTAACAATTATCCTCATCTCATCAGCAATCATTCCGCCGGCTATTCGGCAGCCAATGCATCTGTTTCTTTTCCCGTTGACAGCATGAAAACATCTTATGAAAAGATGGC
>CAZOOT010000340.1:0-1594 GCA_964581455.1 uncultured Chitinophaga sp.
GATGGAAGTGTGGGGGTAAGTACGGGTGCAGTGGAAATGGGTCAGGGAGTAAATACAAAGATGCTACAAGTAGCTGCCAGTGTTTTTTCAATTGATCCTTCTAAAATTAAAATAAACACAACCAACACTTATCGCATTGCCAATACTTCACCCACAGCTGCCAGTGCTTCGGCTGACTTAAATGGCAAAGCCACTGAGATTGCCTGTACTGTAATTTTACATAGATTGAAAATGGTGGCCGCTGAAGAATTAAATACTCCTTTAGAATCAATTGAGATAAAAGATGAATTTGTTTTTGCCGCTGGCAAAAAAACTGATTTGGGTTGGAACAAACTGGTGATGGCGGCTTATGTCAAACGCATCAGTTTATCAGAACATGCACATTACACACCATCGGGTATTCATTTTAATGCGACCAAAGAAAAAGGACACCCGTTTGCTTATCATGTATATGGCACTTCCATTACAACTGTTACTATTGATTGCATTCGAGGTATATATGAAGTGGATGCAGTAAAAGTAGTGCATGATTTTGGAAAAAGTATGAATACTATGATTGATATAGGACAATGTGAAGGCGGCATAGTGCAAGGCATCGGCTGGATGACAATAGAAGAAATTGTATATGATAAAGAAGGAAAGCTCCGCAGCAATGCATTAAGTACTTATAAGATACCGGATATTTACTCAGTGCCAAAAGAAATAACGATTCATCCTTTGTCAACTGAAAAAGATAATTTGGCTATTTTCAGAAGCAAAGCGGTTGGTGAGCCGCCGCTGATGTATGGCATCGGAGCATACTTTGCATTACACAATGCAGTGAAAGCTTTTAATCCGTCAACTGAAATTTCTTATGATGCACCGATGACACCTGAGAAAGTGTTGATGAGCTTATATGCCACCCTTTAATATTTTTAAAACCCTGTAGGGGTGATATTTTGGTAGCTCAAAAATTGTAAATTCAACAAAGGCCCGTAGGGCCGGCATTTTTAATGGTGGGGCTTAATAAAAAACTTTTTCTTTGCTTCTACCATAGTATCGGCCCTATGGGTCTTTTAAATACATTTACTATCTCCTGATTCGGATTCATTTTATGCTAAAAGCTTTACAGATATGGAAACTATTTCATCAAAGTCTATCGGGTAATATTCCGGTAATGCTTTTATATGTATTGGAAAGCAAAGGCAGCAGCCCCGGTCGTCAGGGATTTTTTATGGCTGTTAATGCAAACGACAAAATGGAAGGCTCTATTGGTGGAGGAATTATGGAACATAAGTTTGTAGAAATGGCAAGAGAAAAATTGAGAGCCGGGAGTCATTGGTCGGGAATTAAAAAACAGGTTCATGATAAATCGGCAGCCAATAATCAGAGTGGTATGATTTGCTCTGGTGAACAAACTATTCTTTTTTATCCTTTACAGAAAAACGATTTGAGTACTATTCAAAAAATAATTCAATCACTGGAAGAAATCAAAAACGGAACGTTGATACTTTCGCCAAGCGGAATTAATTTTTCAGCTGCAATTCCTGAAAAGGATTTTGAACTGAGTTTTCAATCAGAAGACAATTGGGTTTACAAAGAAAAGACGGGTTAT
>CAZOOT010000341.1:0-1573 GCA_964581455.1 uncultured Chitinophaga sp.
AGAAAAGCTGTGGTGCTAATAGAACAAGGAAAGATAGCCGCTATCACCAACGAATTACCACCAGGCGATTTTCCAATTGAAGACATGGGTGATAATGTAGTAATGGCAGGCATTGTTGATCCGCATGTGCATATCAACGAGCCGGGAAGAACTGATTGGGAAGGTTTTGATACCGCCACCAAAGCGGCATTGGCAGGTGGCATTACTACGTTGGTAGAAATGCCGCTGAATGCATCACCCGTTACCACAACCGTTAAAGCATTTGAAGAAAAATTAAAAGCAGCCAATGAAAAAATTCATACCAACTGCGGTTTCTGGGGCGGCATTATTCCGGGGAATGAAAAAGAAATAGCGCCTTTGATTGAAAAAGCCCGCCTGAATGACATGGTCGGGCAGGGAGTGTTGGGCTTCAAAGCATTTATTACACATTCAGGTATTGATGAATTTCCCCATGTAACGGAGGCGGATCTGAGAAAAGCAATGCCTATCATTGCTAAATATGATTTACCGCTATTGGTACACTGCGAACTTTCAGCATCACCACCAATCCCGAATCTTTCATCCCGAAACTATGTTGATTATCTGCATTCAAGACCTGAACGTTGGGAAGACAATGCTATCGCTTTAATGATCCGTTTATGCGAAGAATTTAATTGCCGCACACATATTGTTCATTTATCTTCTGCAAATTCAATTGAGCAAATCAGCAAAGCAAAACAAAAAGGGTTGCCACTTACAGTAGAAACAGCGCAGCACTATTTATATTTTACTGCCGAAGAAATTAAAGATGGACAAACGGAATTTAAATGTGCTCCGCCAATAAGAGAAAAAGAAAATAATAAAAAACTCTGGCAGGCTTTAAAAGAAGGTGTCATTGATTTCGTTGCCACTGATCACTCTCCTGCTCCACATGACATGAAAGAAACAGCAAGTGGTGATTTTATGAAAGCATGGGGTGGAATTGCATCATTGCAGTTGGCTTTACCCGTATTATGGACAGCAGCTCAAAAAAATAATTGTAGTTTAATTGATATGGCTAAATGGCTTTGCGAAAAACCGGCCTTATTGCCACTATTGAAATCAAAAGGCAAGCTGGAAGTGGGATGCGATGCAGACTTTGTGATCTGGAACCCGGAAGAGAAGTTTATTGTAACAGAAAAAATCATTCACCATAAACATAAACTAACGCCGTATCTTAATGAAGAATTATCGGCGGTAGTGAAGCAAACATGGCTTACTGGAAAAAAAGTTTATGATGGACAAAACTTTTTACATTTGAATAAAGGAATTATTTTATAGTATGGAGCATACAAACGAACCTGCATTTACAAAGCTAACAAATCTGGCAGCAGAGAGGCTTGGTGGTAAAACTATATCCTGCAGTGATGATTTTTTTGCAGAGAAAGAAAATTTATTGAAACCCGGCCGTGGTATTTTTATTGCTGATAAATATACCGACCGTGGTAAATGGATGGACGGTTGGGAAAGCCGTCGCAAAAGAACAGAAGGTCATGACTGGTGTATCATTGAACTGGCTACATCAGGAAAAATTCACGGAGTGGATATAGATACC
>CAZOOT010000342.1:0-1570 GCA_964581455.1 uncultured Chitinophaga sp.
TTTTCATCTAACAATGCCGGAAATAAAAGCAAATGCATTTTTCTGGTCAACACTGAAAAGTTTAAAATACCAGCCTTCAAAATGATTTTTTCTCTTACCCCATCCCTGAAATTTTTCCGGACTAAAGAAGGCGTTGAGTTTTGTAAACAATTTCAAATCTTATTAAGTTTCGAAACGAGAAAATACTGAACTTATCAGTCATTGTGGCGAAATGCAATTAATTTTACCCAACACCTAATTATATAAATTGACTACCATTCAACTTACTTCTAAACTTCCCAATGTTGGCACCACCATCTTCACCATCATGAGTGCATTGGCGAATGAACACAAAGCGGTTAATCTTGGACAAGGATTTCCTGATTACCCGATGAGCGAAGAACTGATTGCTTTAGTAAGCGAGGCAATGAAGAATAATTACAACCAATATCCACCAATGCCAGGGTGGATGCCTTTGCGGGAAGCTATTGCTGAAAAAGCATTCTTTCTTTATCAATCAAACATAAATCCTGATACTGAAATTACCATTACTCCCGGCGGTACTTATGCCATTTATGCTGCCTTCACAACGATTCTTCAACCGGGAGATGAAGTGATTGTTTTTGAACCCGGTTATGATAGTTATGTTCCCAATATTGAAATAAACGGAGCAAAGGCTGTTACACTAGCTTTAGTGTATCCTGATTATCATATTGATTGGATAGCAGTGAAAAAAGCCATCACGCCAAAAACGAAAGCAATTATCATTAATTCGCCGCACAATCCAACAGGTAGTGTAATTAATGAAAAAGATATTCAGGAGTTAAGAAAGGTAGTCGAAGGCACCAATATTTTTATTATCAGTGATGAAGTATATGAACATCTGATATTTGATAATATTCCACATCAGAGTTTACTTCGCTATCCCGATTTACTTGAAAGAAGTTTTGTTTGTTTCTCTTTTGGCAAAACATATAATTGTACGGGTTGGAAACTTGGCTATTGTGTTGCACCGGCAGCATTAACAAAAGAGTTTCGGAAAGTACACCAGTTTAATGCATTCTCATGTCATACACCGATGCAGGTAGCGTTAGCGGCATTTTTAAAAAACAAGGATGCATATTTATCGTTGTCTACCATGATGCAGGCGAAGAGGGATTATTTTATAAAGCTGATGCAGCAAACAAGATTTTCTTTACAAAATTCTTATGGTAGTTATTTTATTTGTGGCACTTATGAAAAAATAAGTAATGAAGGAGATAAGGATTTTGCGATACGCTTAACTAAAGAAGCCGGTGTGGCAACCATACCTGTTTCTGCTTTTTATCAGAATGGAAAAGACGATAAAGTAGTACGGTTTTGTTTTTCAAAGAAGCAAGAAACCTTAGAAGCAGCGGTAGAAAAATTAGTTAACTATTAATGGCAATCGACTCCAGATACAAAGGAATTTTATTTATGCTGCTGGCCGCCCTTGGTTTTTCTGTAATGGGAGGTGCGGCGAAAATATTGAAAGGAAGTTTTGGTGCCGGGCAATTAGTCTTCTGGAGAAATACAGTTGGTATATTGGTATTGATTGCAGGCTTTATAGTTA
>CAZOOT010000343.1:0-231 GCA_964581455.1 uncultured Chitinophaga sp.
AGTATGCAAAAGCAAAGGACAATGGAAATCAAGATAAGATCGAAAAAGAGCTTGACGCTATTGACAATGAAATGAAAGAGAAAGTATATGGTGAATATGTAAAAAATAATCCTAATTCACCTTTAGCTTTATATGCACTTCAGCAATATGCTGGTTGGGATATTAATTCAGATAAAGTGGAACCGCTTTTCAATGCTTTGTCTGATGCCAATAAGAACTATCCTTCAGCAG
>CAZOOT010000343.1:241-1554 GCA_964581455.1 uncultured Chitinophaga sp.
AAGGAAAATCTTGAAATAGCTAAGAAAACCGGAATTGGCAAAATGGCTATGGACTTTACACAGAATGATACATTGGGTAACCCGATCAGGTTTTCATCTTTCAAAGGCCGTTATGTGCTGATTGATTTTTGGGCGAGTTGGTGCGGACCATGCAGGGCAGAAAACCCAAATGTTGTGAAAGTGTTCAATAAGTATAAAGACAAAAACTTTCATATTATCGGTGTTTCACTTGACAGGGCAGGCCAAAAGGAAAAATGGTTAAAAGCCATCCATGATGATAAACTCGACTGGACACAGGTTAGTGATTTAAAATTCTGGGACAACGAGGTGGCCAAACAATATGGTATAAAAGCCATTCCACAGAATTTGCTGGTAAACCCTGAAGGTATAATTGTTGCCAAAAACCTGCGAGGTGAAGATTTAGAGCAAAAACTCAGCGAATTTATAGATGGAAAGAAGGCATTTAGTCCAAGGCCATAACTGGTAGAAAAATGCATTCATTAAAAGAAGCTGTCCCAAAAGTCGTCATTCGTCATTATGAGGGAGGAACAGCCTGTCCCGATATTAATCCTATCATGTGGACACATCTTCGATGTGAAAAAACCGGAACACGGATGACACGGATTTGACGGATGAACACAGATTTTTTTTCTGCCCTGCCTGCCGGCAGGCAGGTTTGCAGAAAAATTTGGATTATTTCTGTGATCCACCATCCTGCAAAGCAGGAAAATCCTGTGTTTATCCAATTTTAAAAGCTGATTATTAGGTTTGTAAACAGATTAAACAATAATAAGTTCCATAAAATCCATCCAATCCGTGTCATCCGTGTTCAAATTGTATTGGTGACCACACGATAGGAAAAAATCGGGACAGGTTCTGAAGGGGGTCTTAGATTTAATATTGGTTCATTTTTAAAAAATCTATAGAGGATTTTTTTGATATTGATGCAGCAGCAGTACTACTTCCTTAACGATTTTATTGCTGTCTTGCCGGGCTTGGCCCGGCATTTTTTTCTAAAAGTATCTGATTAATTCAGTACAAGTAATTTTTTTGTAACAATTGAGAAAGACTCCGGAACAAGCCCGGAGTGACAAAACGAACAGGCTAATTTCATCTTAGGAAATATATTAAAACAATGCAGTAATTGCTGCTCTTCCCAGGTGAACTGTTTTTGAACTACCTGCTTTTCTTCCATCGTAAAGCAGGTTGATTTCAAGGTTATTCAATAACCGCTTGCTAAAGACTACTGACCACAAATAGTATTTGCCGGGCAACAAGCCATCAAGCATAATATAACATACTGTCGTATTAGC
>CAZOOT010000344.1:0-1541 GCA_964581455.1 uncultured Chitinophaga sp.
TGAATACCTCACCAATAAACTGATCGATGCCGGCGTACCCGTTATGCAACCAGCGGGTGGTCATGCTGTATACATTGATGCTAAACAATTTTTACCACATATTCCTGCAGAAGAATATCCTGGTCAGGCATTGGCTTGTGCACTATATCTCGAAGGTGGCATCAGAAGTGTGGAGATAGGTTCACTGATGTTTGGAAAATATACCTGCCCTGACCAAGGTGGGAAAACCGATAAAAAATTAATCCCGGCACAAATGGAACTGGTACGCCTGGCGATTCCTCGACGAGTGTACACACAAAGCCATATTGATTACGTATCAGAAGTAATAATCGAAGTATTTGAAAAAAGAAATACAATAAAGGGGCTTAAAATTATTGAGGAAACACCGTTACTGCGTCACTTTACTGTTAAGCTGGCACCGGCATAAGCAATCAACTGACTCCGGTAATTTTCCCATTCACCACATCAATATGATTAGCCTGTGGAATTCTGGGCAAGCCCGGCATCCGCATCATTTCACCACACACGGCAACAATAAAACCGGCTCCTTTGCTGATAACCAGGTCATCTACATCAATATTAAAATTGCCATTCAATCCGCTTACCAGCGGGTCATCAGTAAACGAATATTGTGTTTTAGCCATGCAGACCGGTAAATGTTCCAATCCGAGAGCTTTTATTTTTTTGATCATATCCTGTGCCTTTTTATACAGCACCACTCCTTTTCCACCATAGATGGTGGTGACGATCTTTTTAATTTTCGCCTCAATATCATCCCTCAGTTCATAGGTGTACTTTAATTTCAGTGATGGATTTTTACAGATTTCAAGCACTGCTTTGGCCATTTCAATACCACCTTCTCCACCTAATATGAATGCATCATTAACTGCAAATACAACATCTCTTTCCAAACACCAGTTCCGTAGAAAACTAATTTCTTCGTCAGTATCAAATTCGTATTTATTTAATACCACCAAAATCTTCTGATCAAATGATCTCAGAATATCGATATGCCGTTGCAGATTTTGTAACCCCTTTTTTAATGAGCCCAAATCAGGCAACATCATGGTTGCCGGCGAAGCACCACCGCTTAATTTCAATGCCTGCGATGTAGCAACCAGCACACTCATAGCAGGCTCCAATCCAGCTTTCCTGCATTTGATGTTGAAAAATTTTTCTGCACCGAGATCACTGGCAAAACCAGCCTCTGTAATAACATACTCACCAAACTGCATTGCAGTTTTTGTTGCCATGATAGAATTACAACCATGTGCAATATTGGCAAAAGGTCCGCCATGTAAAACAGCAGGGCAACCTTCCAGTGTCTGTACAAGATTCGGGAGTATAGCATCTTTTAATAAAGCAGTAATGGAACCTGTTACACCCAGATCCTTTGTAGTAAAAGGAGCTCCGGCAAATGTAAAACCCAATAACATATCATCTATCTTCTGTCGCAGATCTTCTTGTCCTTCAGACAGGCAAAGCACCGCCATTAATTCACTGGCAGGTGTTATTACAAATCCTGTTTCAGAGGGAATACC
>CAZOOT010000345.1:0-1530 GCA_964581455.1 uncultured Chitinophaga sp.
AAGCCAACTGGCGCATACGATCGGCAATGATATCGTATTTGAATTCGATAGACTGTTTGAAAATTTCAGAGTCCGGCATAAACTTGATGATGGTACCGCGACGATTTGTGTCGCCAATAACCTTCAGTTTATCGACGGTTTTACCGTAAGCAAATCCCATAGTATAGATTTTCCCATCTCTATGGATAATTGCATCAAAACGAGTAGATAGAGCATTCACACAACTTACACCAACCCCGTGAAGTCCACCGGAAACCTTGTAGGAATCCTTATCAAATTTTCCCCCGGCATGGAGTTTGGTAAGTACAAGCTCAATTGCAGGAATTCCTTCCTTTTCATGGATGTCGACCGGAATACCTCTTCCATTATCCTCAACGGTAAGAGAACCATCTTGATTGATAATAACTTTGATGTAATCACAGTATCCGGCTAGTGCTTCATCGATTGAGTTATCGACGACCTCATTAATAAGGTGATGTAATCCTCGTTGACCGGTGTCGCCAATGTACATGGACGGACGTTTTCGAACAGCTTCCAGTCCTTCAAGGACTTGTATATTGGAAGCTTTGTAATCAGCTGCCTGATTGTTTAACATATTTGTAGGGTTGACTATTGTTCCAGATTTGCAATAATATAGCTATAAACGTTTACGTGCAGCGCCAAAAATGTAAAAGTCACATCGGAATATGGCTCTAATGCAGATAAACATATCAGAAGAAAATAACAGTATTTACGCAATAATGCAGTTTTTTTCGTACAAAAAGATTTATGTGGGAAGTGTGTGGATAACTGAATTTTTTATTGTTTCTGGTGTCAAATAGTGCTATATTTGAAATCTTTCGAAAAATATACAACACAATTTACTAGAAAAATGGCACGCAGAGATGATATTACGGGGGCTAAAGCGTTAAACGGCTACCGTTCTTCCCATGCTAACAACAAAACGAAACACCGTTTTGATGTAAATTTACAGAAGAAACGTTTTTTTATCCCAGAAGAGGATCGTTGGGTTACGTTGAAGGTGACATCTAAAACCTTACGTACCATCAACAAAAATGGTATTTCAGCTGTCTTAAAAGAAGCTAAAAATGCTGGCACACTTAAAAAAGGAATAATCTGATATGGCTAAAGCTAAAGGCGTACGCATTCAGGTAATCCTGGAGTGCACAGAAAAACCAGGAACATCACGTTATGTTACTGTAAAAAACAGAAGAAACACGACCAACCGTTTAGAGTTGCGTAAGTATAATCCTGTTTTGCGCAAACATACAGTCCACAAAGAAATTAAATAACAGGTACCTGAAATGGCAAAGAAACAAACATTCGGTGATAAAGTACTTGCAGCTAAATTAGCTCAGCGTAAAATGGCCAAGGTGATTATCTCAGAGAAATCACCAAGAGGAACCATTTCGTATCGTACTGTAACTGTAGACGCAGATAAAGTCGGCGATTATTTCAAAAACAGTTAATATAAGACGTAAGTTTTATACGCTGCTATTTTTCAGAAGGCTACATGATTCATGTAGCCTT
>CAZOOT010000346.1:0-1528 GCA_964581455.1 uncultured Chitinophaga sp.
GGAAGATTGGACAGAAACATTTCGGGTTTTTTTTTGTTTACCAAGGATGGTGAGCTGGCCCAAAAGCTTACACATCCGAGCAATGAAATAAAAAAAGTGTACCATGTTACGCTGGATAAACAGTTAACAAAAAACGACTTTGATAAAATCTTGAAAGGCATTGTGCTGGAAGATGGGCCGGTAAATGTAGATGCATTGGCTTTTGCAGATATAAAAGATAAAACACAGATAGGCCTGGAAATTCATAGTGGAAAGAACAGAATTGTGCGTCGAATTTTTGAGTCGCTGGGTTATGATGTTAAAAATCTTGACCGGGTTATATTTGCCGGTCTTACTAAAAAGAATATCGAAAGAGGGAAATGGCGTTTCTTAAAAGAGAAAGAAGTGAGAGACTTAAAACATTTCAAGAGAGGGAAATAAACCCCAAACTCCCGTCCGAACGGGTCATCCGGGCGGACCTAAAGGGGCTTTACAAACTTAGAGTAAAAAATGTCTTTAAAGAATTTCATAATTGCTGAAAATGAAAATTGGATAGCCTTGAATAAACCTTCAGGTTTATTGTCAATTCCTGATAGAGAAGGAAAAGAAGTTTCCTTAAAATCGTTACTGATTGAAAAATACAAAGACATTTATACTGTTCACCGTTTGGATAAAGACACCAGCGGTTTAATTGTTTTTGCAAAAAATTTAACTACGCACAAACATCTTTCCCTGCAATTTGAACAAAGGCAAACAAAAAAAATATACCCGGGGCTGGTTACAGGTTCTTTACCCGATGAAAAAGGATCGATCGATTCCGCTATTGCAGAACATCCGGCAAAAAATGGAACGATGATAATTCACCGGAATGGTAAAGAATCACTTACTGATTTTGAAGTGTTAGAAGATTTTGGCATTTATTCACTGATACAATTCCAGATTCATACAGGAAGAACACACCAGATAAGAGTTCACATGAAAGATTATGGTCATCCAATTGTTTGTGATGAATTATATGGTGATGGTAAACCAATTTTAATTTCCAGCCTCAAGAAAAAATTTAACCTGTCGAAAAATGAACTGGAAGAACGGCCTATTCTTGGCAGACTGGCATTACACTCTTTTCAATTAGGCTTCAAGGATATTGATGGAAAAACGATTGAACTGGAAGCAGAATTACCGAAAGATATGCGGGCAACATTTCAGCAGTTGAGGAAAATAAAAGGAAAATAACTTTTAACTCCTTTCCAACGCCTGCAAAATATCATTCAATATATCTTCTGCATTTTCTAATCCTACAGAAATACGAATCAACCCATCTGTAATTCCAACGGCTGCTCTTTCTTCCAGCGTTAATTTTGAATGTGTAGTTGATGCCGGATGCGAAGCGATGCTGCGGCTATCACCCAGGTTATTGGTCATCGATATCATCTGCAAACTGTTCAGAAAATTTCTTCCGGCCTCTATGCCGCCTTTAATTTCAAACGTGACAATACCGCCGCCATTACTCATCTGCTTTTTGGCAATCGCATATTGCGGATGCGATTCC
>CAZOOT010000347.1:0-448 GCA_964581455.1 uncultured Chitinophaga sp.
ATTATAAAATATCAACCGTTTTTCTATTTTCATTGTGCCAGTATCAAGGATAAGTAAACCATTGACTCGTGAAAACCGGCACAAGTATAATTTATTCTTATACCGGTATGCATTATGAAAGCCAGTTGTTGAAAAATCAGCTGGCAGTGGAGGGTAGTCGTATTTTTTTATTAATGGTATAATAAACCGGTGTTGCAGCAAACCCTTTGTTGTTCCCACCCACAGGCGTTTATCTTTATCAATGAAAAGACAGTTTATCTTATATGCAGCAAGATATTTTTTTTTATCAAAGTAGATTTTACCTGTTTGCCGGTTTAAATGAAATAGATAAAAACCCGTTTTACCGTTTGTTATTGCAAAGCAACTATCATTCAGCCTGAAAATCTTGCTTTCCCAGGTAATTTGCTGATCCGTAGTAAAAGGAACTAGGGAGCTAACCAGTTTTTTT
>CAZOOT010000347.1:458-1257 GCA_964581455.1 uncultured Chitinophaga sp.
TGATGCTATCCTTGCTGACATAAACGAAAAGAAATTCATCTTTTTCAATAGGAAAAAGTGTTGTGTGAATATCACCTGTCTTTGACTGCGATATTCTGAAAATATCCCATTGTTTTTCGGTTAGTGAAAGTTCCCTGAATATTTTTTTATCAACATTGTAGTAACCCAACCCGTTCTTTTCAAGGTAAATAATGTATTCTTTGTTATTTATTGGAAGTATATCCCTTCCATAAAAAATTCTTTTTTGGCCAATATCTGATAGGTTATATGCATCATGGCTCAGGACTATTTCATTCTTTTCTTTGAAAACATAAAAACCGGATGCGGTAGTAATAGCTAATGACTTATCAGCTACCAGTTGGGCGTCCCAGGCAGCATTATGGTAATTGGTGAATGCAGTACTGTCAGGTATCAAATAATTCTTCAGGGAAAAATTTTTTGTATTCAACAATTGAACACCCTGCCGGGTAATGATGAAGAGTTCATACGGACTAATTTTTTTGATTTTTCTTATAACACCGGAAAGTAATGGCAAGGAAGGATTTGCCTGGTGAAAATTCTTGAAAGTATATCCATCAAAACGATTCAGACCTGTTTCGGTTCCTATCCATAAAAAGCCCCAGTCATCCTGTTGCAGGGAAGTAACATAATTATCACTCAATCCATCTTTTACTGTGTACTGAACAAATGATGAGTCTTCATATTGTGCAATGGCCATCCCGGATAAAATGGTATGAAACAAAAAAAGAAATAATGAATTTTTATAATTGGTATATCGAAGCATAATATCAACTTCCCT
>CAZOOT010000347.1:1267-1525 GCA_964581455.1 uncultured Chitinophaga sp.
TTTTAGAAAAACACCACAGATATTGAAACTCCATCCCCATTCCCTTAGCATCCTCAGATGATCATTCATTTATCATTAAAATAATGTTACCGGATATACAAAGAATCCTGCCGATAGTGAATTCCCGAATTTTCAGGTATAGGAACAAATTATTTTTAGTATGAGATGTGAATTGTTCCTGGATATTTTAAAGACAACTATTTAATGGCAAAAATTTCATTCGAGCTGCTTCCTGGCGAAGAAGTAATTGATACCTGG
>CAZOOT010000348.1:0-1524 GCA_964581455.1 uncultured Chitinophaga sp.
GATCATTTCTTACAACTGAATGGCCTGCAAAGTTTTCCTTTGAAAAGGAATTTCTTGAAGCCAAAAAGTTCAAGCTATTTGGTTCTGTACAGAATGGATATTTTATTGACATTGGCATAGCTGAAGATTATAACAAGGCACAAACTGAATTTACAAAACCGAAACTGGATTTAAAAGCAATTGATAAAAGTTGGACCATCTTTATTGACCGTGACGGAGTAATTAATCATGAAAAGAAAGATGATTATATCAGGAATTGGGATGAGTTTCGCTTTTATGATGGTATAAAAGAAGCGTTTGTACTATTAAATCAACATTTCGGGAAGATTATCATCGTTAGTAATCAACGGGGTGTTGGCAAAGAACTGATGACTGAAGCACAGTTGTATACTATCCACCAGCATATGAAAGAAGAAATAATTACGGCTGGTGGCAGCATTGATAACATCTATTATTGCACAAGTACTGAGAATAAACACCCCGACCGAAAACCCAATCCGGGCCTGGCTTTCCAGGCAAGAATTGATTTTCCGGAAATTGATCCCGTCAAATCAATCATGATCGGCAATAAACTCAGTGATATGCGGTTTGGAAGAAATGCTGGTGTTTACACCATATTTGTTGCCACCACCAATCCGGATACAGCCTTTCCTCATCCTGATATTGATTACAGGTTCGGCTCTCTACCGGATTTTGTCAAAGCTTTATAAAATATCATAAAATTTTTGTCGGCGTTTTACGTTTAGCCTCCTTAAACACTATTTTAAGGTGCAACCGGACTACCGTGTAAAGCATCTGTATGAAGTCGTAACTTAGTGCATTAATTCAAAATTCTTCCGGTGAAAAAATATTTTTTCTTTTTCCTTGCTCTATTTGCACTCCTTTCATTTTCGCAGGAAGCATTTGCTCAAAAAATTGCTGCGGCCGACATGAAAAAGCTACTGGCCAAAGAAGATACTTTAAAAGAATATTCGTATTACCTGAATACGGATACGCTGCAGGAAGACAGGATGGTTTCCGACAGCATTTTCACAAAAGTTTTAGTAAGAGCATTGTTGGTAAAAAATTCCTTTTATTTCCCTTTCGATTCTGTTCGGGGTATTTCTAAAATTTATTCACCAGACACTTCGTTCCGCATCATCACCTGGAGTCTTACTTACGACGATTATTATTCGAGGCAACGGGGAGCTATTCAAATGAGAACAGCAGATGGTTCGCTAAAATTATTTCCCCTTCGGGATGTTTCAGAGTTTACAGCAAAAGCAGAAGATTCTGTACGAACCAGAAGCAACTGGATTGGCGCCATGTATTATAATATGATAAAGACACAATACAAAGGCAAGAATTACTATACTTTATTTGGCTTTGACCCTTACGGCGTTCAAAGCAGTATGAAATGGATTGAAGTACTCACCTTTAATGAAAAAAGAGAACCGGTTTTTGGCGGACCATTTTTTACCTATGAAAGAGATTCAATTCCCCAACCCCCAAAATACAGGATTGGAGTAGAGTTTAAAAAAGGTG
>CAZOOT010000349.1:0-1523 GCA_964581455.1 uncultured Chitinophaga sp.
AGCTTCGCTTAATACGGTTTCAAAAGCCAGGGCCATGCTGCCGCTTCCCGATGTGTTTTTATAGATGTAATTGGCATTGGCATCTTTTATAAACTGTGCAGACCAGGAGTCTCCGTAAGGTACAAACCATTGATCTTTATACATAGATCCGCTTAAAACTGTTGGGACCTGGGAGGCAGATTCTGCTAATTTTTTGGCATTCAGGTATTCAATTTCAACTTCTTGGAAATATAAAGTTGCTTCCTTGGTTTTATTGAACAATGCTCCAAAAAACTTGATCCATTCTGCTTTTCCTAAAGGAGATTCTTCAGTCCAGTCGCCATTAAAGAGTACCGGGATTCCGCTTTTTTCTATAGTGCTGAACGTTTTATTTGTTCCGTTTACCGCAAAACCTATAACAACTTCGGGTTGTAATGCGATGAGCACCTCTGTATTGATATCCTCGTTCTTTCCTAATTCTGTAATTTTACCGTCCCGGATCCTTTCTCTTGTCTTTTCAGAAGAAACGTACTCAAGTCCAGGAAATCCTATTAAAATCTTCTCCTCCTGAAGTGCTTCCAGGGAGGGAATATGCGTGGTAGAGGTTACCACGAGTTTTTTTACCGGAATGTTTATTTTATGATCGTACCCAATAGATTGAGGCACTTTAGATTCTTCGCTTACCAGCAAATAGGTATAGGTTTTATCTGCTTCCGGCCAGGGGTTTTTAACCTTCAGAACCTTAAATCCGTCGTATTGGATAATTGAAAAGCCTTTGGCATACTCAATTGCCAGGGTATCTCCGTATAAAGCAATATCTGAAAATTTTTTCTTTTCGGTTTTACAGGAAAAGAAAATTAGACGAGTCGGTGAAAATCAGGATAGAGCTATAAATTGCAGAATCATTTCTGCAACTCATAAAGATCTAACTGGAGAAATTAAAAGCGGAAATTTTCGAGAAGATTTGTATTATAGACTAAGTGTAATACCTATTACTATTCCCGCTTTGCGGGATAGACTTGAAGACTTGTTGCCATTAGCAAATATATTTTTAAAAAGATTCGCCATAGAGGACGAGTCAAAAGCAAAAACCTTCTCTAAAGAGGCAACAGAATTTTTATTAGAAAATAAATGGCAAGGTAATGTGCGAGAACTAGAAAACACTGTAGAGCGCGGAGTGGTTTTGAGCTCTGGTTCTGAGATTACATTGGAAAATTTGATTCCAATGACCAATGAACAAACTAAACAAGACACGACGAATGCTAAAACTCAGTCCGATGAAAGTTTATTTTGTTTGGAGCATCCTGATCATTTGCCGAGCTTGGATGAAGTAATAAATAAATATATTATCTATGCTATCGACAAAAATGGTGGAGCTCGTGATAAAACCGCAAAAGATATAGGGATAGATCGTAAAACCTTGTATCGAAGACTACAGGCGGACTCAGCTAAGCTGATTAGAGATAACTAGATTATCAAACTATAAGCTACTTAGATTGCATTAAATCCAATTAGAATGAGCACAGCCTAGTAATACTACTAGG
>CAZOOT010000350.1:0-1517 GCA_964581455.1 uncultured Chitinophaga sp.
TTGTAAGCCATATTTACCATATCCGGTACAGGTGATTTGGCTAATGCAGCCAAAGCTCTTACAGCCGCCATTTTCATTTCTTCATTGATATGTGTAGCTCTTACATCTAATGCGCCACGGAAGATGTAAGGGAAGCCCAATACATTATTAACCTGATTAGGAAAATCACTGCGGCCGGTTGCCATTATCACATCCTTTCTTGCAGCTTTTGCATCATCCCAGCTTATTTCAGGATCCGGATTAGCCATTGCAAAAACGATTGGGTTTTTGGCCATTCCTTTTACCATATCCTGCGTTACACAATTGCCTGCACTTAACCCGATAAACACATCGGCATCTTTCATAGCTTGTGTTAACGTCATTTCTCCTTTAGCATTAGCAAACTTTAATTTAAAATCTTCCAGATCAGTTCTTCCTTTATGCAACACACCTTTGCGGTCAAACATTAAAAAGTTTTCATGCTTTGCGCCCAATAATTCATACAACAATGTGCAAGCCATTGCAGCAGCACCGGCACCATTCACTACAAACTTTACTTTATCTATTTTCTTTTTTTGAATTTCCAGTGCATTTAATAATGCGGCAGCACTAATGATAGCTGTTCCATGCTGATCATCATGCATTACCGGAATCTTCATTTGTTTTTTTAGTTCTCTTTCAATGTAAAAACATTCTGGTGCTTTTATATCTTCCAGATTGATGCCACCAAATGTTGGCTCTAATGCTTTTACTATTTCAACAAATTTCACCGGGTCTTTTTCATTGATTTCTATATCAAACACATCTATATCTGCAAAAATTTTGAAGA
The DNA here is from genome assembly GCA_964581455.1 of uncultured Chitinophaga sp. Classification (GTDB taxonomy): domain Bacteria; phylum Bacteroidota; class Bacteroidia; order Chitinophagales; family Chitinophagaceae; genus VBAS01. Next base: position 809 of record CAZOOT010000350.1, read on the forward strand.
GAACTCCCTTTCCTTCCATTACAGGCTTACTGGCTTCTGGGCCAATATCGCCTAGTCCCAAAACAGCAGTACCGTTACTGATAACACCTACAAGATTTCCTTTAGCTGTGTATTTATAAGCATTTTCAATATCGGCTGCAATCTCAAGGCATGGGGCAGCCACACCGGGTGAATAAGCAAGAGAAAGATCTCTTTGTGTTTTTGCTTCTTTCGTAGGAACTACTTCAATCTTTCCAGGTCTTCCTTTAGCATGGTATTCGAGAGCCTGTTGTTTGCGTAAGTCGTTTGACATAGAAAATTATTATGTTACAAGCCGTAGTAATTCTGCTCATTGTTCCTTGTAAGTTTATCCTGATGAAAATCGGGACACTCTTTTACTGCAGTAATTCTATTCAGCAAAATGGGTTGCAATGTACAAAATAATAATACTAACGGGTGTTGTATATTATTTACTGATAATGAGAAGGTTGTATGGCTATGATTTAGCCGAACTTCCAAGCCATGCCATCATGCCGATTCCAATCTCAATGGCTCTTTCGTCAATATTAAAAACAGGTGTGTGTACACCGGCAGTTATTCCTTTGGCTTTATTCATAGTGCCAAGGCGATAAAAGCAAGCTGGTATTTGTTGTGCATAATATCCAAAATCTTCAGCACCCATTCTTAGTTCTGTTTCACTCACATTTTCATCTCCCATAAAATCACTTGC
>CAZOOT010000351.1:0-1514 GCA_964581455.1 uncultured Chitinophaga sp.
TGATTATGCAATTACTTTTCTGAATGCGATTGACAGCGACAATGTTTTTATTCCGCCATTACTGCTTCAGCCTTTTTGTGAAAATGCGATCTGGCATGGTTTGATGCATAAAGAGGGACAGGGTCGTCTCGACATTGAACTGAGTATGGCGGATAATGTTTTAAATTGTACTATAACTGATAATGGAGTTGGTCGTGAAAAAGCGGAAGAGATGAACAGTAAAACAGCAGAAAAAGAAAAATCAATGGGATTAAAAATTACAACCGAAAGACTGGCCTTACTGAACAGGGAAAAGGGATTGCAGACATTTTATGAAATAGAAGATCTGAAAGATGAAACCGGAAATGCAGCAGGAACTAAAGTGATCTTAAAAATCAGTTACAAAGATTCAGTTGAAGAATCAACTTTGCATTCTTTGCGATAAACCTGTCTGCCGACTGGTATGCTTTGCGTCCTTTGCGGTTAAATAATTTCTACCGCAAAGACCGCTAAGAAAAAAAACGCAAAGTAATAATTAACTAAACTATGTTGAAAGCTATAATAGTTGACGATGAACCTTACTGCTCCGAAGCTCTTGCCACTTTACTGGAAGATTTCCCGGATGTGGAAGTGATGACTATTTGTCAAAGTGCTGCCGATGCACTTGCAGCCATTAAAAAATATTCACCTGATCTTGTATTTCTTGATGTGGAAATGCCAAAGATGAATGGATTTGAAATGCTGGAGAAATTACCCTCAGTAAATTTTGAAATCATCTTTACAACAAGCTATGATCAATATGCATTAAAAGCAATTCGTTTCAGTGCTATTGACTATTTATTGAAACCGGTTGATAGTGAAGAATTGCAAAAAGCCATTCAAAAAGTTATCCAGCGTTCACAAAAACCAATAGCACAGCAACTGGAAATCCTGATGCAGAAAATTCATCGTCCCTCCACACCAATCAGCAGAATTGCGCTGCCCACCATGGAAGGCCTGCAAATGATTTCGGTTGACACCATCATCAGTTGCGAATCCGATAGCAATTACAGCATCCTTTTTTTAAAAAACAAAACAAAGATCATTGTTTCCCGTACTTTAAAAGAAATAGAAGAATTGCTGGAAGAACATTCCTTTGTTCGTGTACACCGTTGTTATCTCGCCAACCTGAATGAAGTGGAAAAATATGTAAAAGTCGAAGGCGATTATCTGATAATGAGTGACGGGACTTCTATTGATGTGGCGAGGAATAAAAAAGAGGTATTGCTGAAGAAGTTGTTTCCGTATAAGGAATAAAGAAAAAGATCAAGAAACTTAAAAATTGAACATTTAGTTTCTTAGAACAAAAAAGCCTCTCTGAATAAACTGAAAGGCTTTTTTAAAAAATATGGCAGCTACCTACTCTCCCGTCCCGATAGCTATCGGGATTGTGCAGTACCATCGTCCCGCCTTTGGCGGATTAACTTTTCTGCCCGTTCATTTGTTCATGGCATAGCAGGCAGACTTCCCTGATTGATCAAAAACAAAAAAGCCTC
>CAZOOT010000352.1:0-1507 GCA_964581455.1 uncultured Chitinophaga sp.
ATTATTTTGATGATATGAAGTTTGGTGCAATACCTGCTCCACCAGCACCTGTTGTAACAACTCCAGTTACGTATTGTCAGAACGCTACGGCTGTAAGTTTAACAGCTTCAGCATTGCCAGGAAATACATTAAAGTGGTACACTGTTGCAACGGGCGGTACTGGAAGTTCAACTGCACCAACACCGTCAACTGCAACTGCGGGCACTACTAACTATTATGTGAGTCAGGTAAATGCTTCGCAATTGGAAAGTGCCAGATCTTTAATTGCAGTTATTGTAAATGCAGCTCCGGCAGCACCAATAGTGACTACACCAATCAATTATTGTTTGAATGCAACTGCATCTATATTAACAGCAGAAGCATTATCTGGCAATACTTTGAAATGGTATACTGTGGCGGCTGGTGGCACATCAACAAGTAATGCACCGGTACCATTAACGAATGTAGCAGGCAGTAAGACATATTATGTTAGTCAGACAAATGCAACAGGTTGTGAAAGTTTAAGGGCTGCTATTACAGTTGTAACAAAGCCATTGCCAACTGCCCCGGTGATTACAGCATCGCAGACTTCATTAACTCCCGGACAGTCAAGTACCATTACGGCAACCGGAACTCCGGGAAGCACAATAGCCTGGTATCGTAATAACATTTTAATACCGGGGCAAACTGGCACTTCTATTAGTGTAAACATTGATGGCATTGGTAGTTATTCATTAAAAGTTACTAATGTTGACGGATGCAGCAATACTTCGAATACAATTGCAATAACCGGTGCAGGAAGTAATAAATTATATGTTTATCCAAATCCATCAACGGGTCTGTTTCAGCTTCGTTATTACAGTGATGCTAATAGCCAAAAACCGAGAACTGTAGCTATATATGATGCAAAAGGTACATTGGTGTACAGAGGGCAGTTTGTAATATTTGGCGCATATACCCCACTACAAATTGATTTAACAAATAAAGGCGCAGGCAATTACTTTATACAATTAGTAGACAGTGATGGAAATAAATTAATTACTGAACAGATATTTATTTACAAATAAAACTGAAGATTAATAATAGATGGAGCTATCAAAAAGGGTAGCTCCATTTTTTTAAAATTCCATCCAGGCAGAATCATTTAAAAAAAAAATGATGAATATGAAGAGAATATTGTGGTTAGTAAGTTTACTCTCATTTTTACTGTTGCATGATAAAGGATTTAGCCAAACAAACTTTAAAAAACTGGTATGGGCTGATGAATTTAATAAAAAGGGATTACCCGATAGCTTAAAATGGAGTTATGATAAAGGAAGAGGCTGTCCGGATATTTGCGGATGGGGAAATAATGAACTACAGTATTATACTACTAATAACAAGGGGAATGCCAGAGTAAAAAAAGGGAAATTAATAATAGAAGCCAGAAAAGAAAAAGTTAAAGATGCTAATTATACTTCAGCCCGGCTTGTTTCAAAAAATAAAGGCGACTGGAAGTATGGCCGAATAGAAGCCAGAGCAAAGCTTC
>CAZOOT010000353.1:0-1124 GCA_964581455.1 uncultured Chitinophaga sp.
CAAATATATTGCCGACGGCCCCTTCCAGCATCGGGAATTTTTCTACTACATAATTCTTGATAGTGAGGATGGCTTGTTTTGCCTGTTCGTCTGTAAGTCCGGCTTCTGCTTTTAATTTATCTATTAGTTCCTGCATGGTTTTATTTTTTTGAAATTTGAAGTTAGTAAAACTAAAAATGCCAGCACATAATTGCTCCGGCATTTAATAATTTATTTATAAAAGAAAATTTTAAGAAGCCACTTTTAATAAACTGAGTTTACTCTTATCAAAATGGCGTTGAGCATATTCAAGATCGAGGTTAAACTCTTTTACATTCGATGATGGCAACTCATACATAGCATCTGTCAATATGCCTTCGCAGATACTTCTCAAGCCTCTGGCACCAAGTTTATATTCCATTGCTTTGGTTACCATAAAGTCCAACACTTCATCTTCAATGGTCAGATGAATATTCTCCAGTTCAAATAATTTCTTGTACTGTTTTACCAACGCATTTTTTGGTTCGGTAAGAATAGCTCTCAATGTTTCTGCATCCAATGGATCAAGATGTGTAACTACAGGTAAACGGCCCAGCAACTCCGGTATCAATCCGAAACCTTTCAGGTCCGTTGCATTTACATAACGAAGTAAATTCTTCTTCATACTTTCCTGCAACTCTTTATCTACATTAAAACCAATCGTATTGGTTTGTACCCTGCGGGCAATAATTTTATCTATGCCATCAAAAGCACCACCGCAGATGAATAAGATATTCTGTGTGTTGATCTTTATCAGTTTTTGTTCCGGATGCTTTCTGCCACCTTGTGGCGGAACCAATACATCAGTTCCTTCTAACAGCTTCAACATTCCTTGCTGTACACCTTCACCACTTACATCCCGGGTAATGGAAGGATTATCTCCCTTGCGGGCAATCTTATCTATTTCATCAATATAAACAATACCTCTTTCTGCAGCAGCCACATCATAATTACAAACTTGTAACAGTCTTGTAAGAATGCTCTCTACATCTTCTCCTACATAACCAGCTTCTGTAAACACAGTGGCATCTACAATGGCGAATGGAACATTCAGCATGCGGGCAATGCTTTTTGCCAACAGCGTTTTACCGGTTCCCGTTTCACCA
>CAZOOT010000353.1:1134-1503 GCA_964581455.1 uncultured Chitinophaga sp.
AGTATGAAGCTTCGCATCCATGCCGATAGCATTCGGCTTCGGTTAAAACAGTCGCATCAACAATGCAAAACGGCACATTTAACATTCTTGCGATGGTACGTGCAATTAAGGTTTTGCCAGTTCCTGTTTCTCCAACAATGATGATATTGCTTTTTTCAATTTCAATTTCGTTCCCGGTTGTATTTTCCGAAGGTTTTTGTTGTAATCTTTTGTAGTGATTGTAAACAGCAACGGCCAGCACTTTTTTAGCATCGGTCTGACCAATAGCATAGTCATCCAAAAACTTTGTTATTTCCATCGGTTTTCTAACCGTAAGTTTAAAAGTGCTATTGCCCTTTTCATCTTTTATAGTCAATTCCTGATCAATGA